>JBAZEQ010000224.1:0-4723 GCA_041653855.1 Ignavibacteria bacterium
ATGCAAGATGTACAAGCCCGTATGTATCAACTTCTCCTACTTTTTCATATTTACCAACAAAATTTTTTTGGTATAATAACGGAGGAGCATATGTCAGAAATTTATATTCCGATATAGCTTATTTTTATAACAGTGGGGATTCTCTCGTAGTTTCATTTTCAGGCATTCCGGACAGTACAAAAATATTTTATGCGAAATGTAGCGGTTCAGGAGTTGTACCTGCTACAGGAACTTATCAATCAGGAACAGAATCAACCTCATATAAATTATATGGGCGATTATCTTCTAATGGCAACAGTAACGGCTCCGTAATTTCAATATTTAATCAATATAGCGGCTCAAATAGAAATGTAAAATATTTCAGGTCTTCAAACTTTGGTGATTTTTCTAATCCGGGTCAAAGCACATTATGGGGTAGTTCAGTTAGCTCAAATTATCAACCCGATATAGTAGGTAGAAGAAATGCAAATATTCATTATTTTTCGTTCACTACAATTTCATCTTCGGATAGCGTCCATTATATTAGTGTTACCAATACTGGTGGTACTACGAATATTCATAAAATGAATTCATATGCTATCACATCAGGAACTCAAGGTCCAAAACCGGGATTTAGATACATAAATGGAGATAGTTGTTTTGTATTGTATAGTGAATCTGGTCCACATAACATTTGGGCGGCAACAGGTTGCTCGGGTTCAATAACAGGAATCGGAAATCAAAACAATATACCATACGATTATGCTTTGAATCAAAATTATCCGAATCCGTTCAATCCTACAACATCTATTCAGTTCAGTATACCGAAAAACGGACTTGTTAAATTAGTTGTATATGATATGCTTGGAAAAGAAATTACAACATTGGTCAATGAAGTTAAAACAGCAGGAATTTATATAGTTGATTTTAATGCAACTAATCTTTCTTCCGGCATTTATTTCTATAAAATTACTTCAGGTGAATTTTCAAGTGTAAAGAAAATGATACTCGTTAAGTAAAATATTTAAAATATAAGATTAAAAATGCATCCCGTTAAATCGGGATGCATTTTTTTATAAACTCTTACTTGATTAATTTTTCTTCCTTAAGATTAACAATAATTTCATCTGCAACAGATTGTGCAAGTATATCGGCACTATACGCATACTTCGTTTTCGATTCTCCTACCCAAATAAGCTTTTTCTTTTCGACAGAAAAAAGAGCTGTCTCCATATTTACAGTTTTGAATTTTTCAATATAAGATGGTGATGTGTACCAGTTATCATAGTAATCATAATAACTATGCACTCTTTCACTTTCTTTTGTACCTGTATATTTCATTAACATTAAACCGTCATATTTACCGTCAAATAAAACATTTTCCAAATCTGCTTTAGAAATTTTACTGTCAAAAGGAAGCAGGTTCAAACTACCTTGAGCAGTTAAACCTTCATCAATAAACGCTTGAGACACATATCCTTCATATGCTTTTCTGAATTCAAGGTCTTTTATTAATGCAACCACTAATACTTTCTTGAATTTCTTTGTATAAGATGCATCTCGCCAGTTCGTAAGGTCTGTCGGAGCAGTACATGAAAAAATAATCGATGAACCAATAAAAATTAATAAAATTTTTATGTAAGGATTTAACTTTTTCATATTATTATCCTTTCTATATAAAAATTATTTAAACAAAATCTCCATATTTTGTTGGTACTAATTCTTCCAAAGCAATCTTCCCTTGTTCAGGATTCGGCGGAACGCCGTGCCAGCGGTGGTCATCCTGCATAAACGAAACTCCTTTACCCATAAAAGTTTTAGCTATAATTACTGAAGGTTTTCCTTTTACATTTTTTGCCTTTTCTATAGTACTTAAAATCTCTTCCATATTATGACCGTCCATTTCGAAAACTTCCCAGCCAAAAGCAACAAATTTATCTTTTAATGGATTCAAATTCATAACATTATGCACTCTTCCATCTATCTGGCAGTCGTTAAAATCGACTATCATAGTCAGATTATCGGTATTATGATGAGCCGCCGTCATGATAGCTTCCCATAATTGCCCTTCTTGTAATTCTCCATCACCATTAATACAATAAACATGATTTGGCTTTTTATCGAGCTTAAGACCAATCGCACAACCGACCGCAATCGAAAGTCCCTGCCCTAAAGAACCCGAAGCAAGCTCTATTCCCGGTAAGCCGTGTGTTTTTAAAGGAGCGGGATGTCCCTGCAATCTGCCATTCACTTTTCTTAAAGTTTTTAACTCTTCAAGTTCGATGTATCCTCTCCTTGCAAGTTGCATACCAGACCGGTGCAATGTGTCCGATGGATACAAAAAAATAATCTCTTTCATCTATATATGGAATTTCATTATCGATATTCAATTTATTAAAATACAATGCGGTAAATATATCGGCAAGACCAAGTGGTCCACCGGAATGTCCTGACTTTGAAATCAATAACATATTTATTATATCCCTCCTTATTTGCAGGGACATTTCATTTAACTCTGAGATATCAGAAATTTTAGGATTTTTACTCATTTTGATTTTCTAATTATACTTAAAATTGGGGAAATATGTTTCAACAATATCAGAAGACATAGAACCGAACAAAAGATATTGAAAATTTCATTCGGAATTTCGGAATATTGAGAACTGCTAAATCCCTGTGAATTCATAAGTAATAACACAAATGGCAATAGAATAGTTGCTACCGAATTACCAATATGCACATTTTTTTTGATTAAATTTGATACTAAATAGAGTACACACCAGATTATTACAGTCCAATAATTTAAAATAATCAAAATACCTGCCGCAGTAGCAAGTCCCCTACCCCCTTTAAATCTTATCCAGACCGAAAAATTATGACCTGTAACAAGAGCTATCAATGGTAACAATATAATCTCAAAATCAATTTTCAGGAATACAAGAATAATTAATGCAGGAATTAATCCTTTTAAGAAATCAATAACAAAGACAAATATGCCGGTTTTTTTTGAACCGGATACGTCATAGCTATTCATTGCTCCGACATTACCGGAACCTTCTTTGGTAATATCTTTTTTATGAAAGAATTTTATTACGAGGAACGCAGTAGGAACCGAGCCAATTAAATAAAATAAAATTGTGAGTACTAAAATTATAAATATATTATCCGGCATAATATTATCAGTTCACCCCATAAGGTCGTGCAATCATAATTCCTGTTTTCTTTTTATCACTTTTTAAATACGTTTTCAATTCTTCTTTGGAAATGATTACTTCTTTTGCATTTAGAGATGCGTGAAGAAAATATGTCTTCCCTTTTTTCTTATAAATGTAACCTGTATGAGTTACATCAAGTCCTTCAATTTTAGTAGTAGTAGCAATTATATCCCCTGTTTTCAAATCATCGTAATAGCTATCAACTTCATTTTTAGGGATGTAATACATTTTTCTACTATTAATCTTCGATTCAATATCTTCTATCAGGCTTATTGCATCAGGGTTATTTTTTAATTGTTTATATGAGTCCGAATGTGTTGTCATAAAATTAATCGTCTTTTTATACGGCACTCCGCCAATTTTTTTAGTAATATCCTTTACAATTCCTTTTTTCTCATTATCGTAAATCCAATCTGAAAAATAATGCAAACGTGATGTATAGCCGTCAATTTTTCCATCTCTATACCTGATTGACTGCAATTCATCTTTAAAACTTTCGAGCGTAGGCATCCCGGTTTGTATTGTCCGCGAAATTGCAAGTGTATTCTCAACGAATGTTACGCAATCCAATCCTGATATTTTGATTACAAGTTTTTCGCTTTTTGCGTTCTCATCGAGCGTACCGGCTACGTATTCGGTTCCGAGGAAACTTAGTCCTACTTTTTCGATTATTTTATCAATAGATTCATTTTTAAGCGATTCGTCGAATGAATTTAATTTTTTCGTTACCAATTTTTCTTCATAATCATCGAGTGTATTAAATGCCGAACTACTGAAAAATATTATTGCAAAGAAGAATAATATTAAGGATATTGAAGTTACGTTTGATTTCATAGTAATATTAAATTTTACTTTTATATTGTCATTCCCGCACGGTTTTGGCGGGAATCCATTTCAAACATTAATTTATTAATAAAATAAATGATATAAAATGAATATCAATATCAGGAAAGTGCAAAAGAAAGATTCCAAAGATGTAATAAGACTAATAAAAGAACTTGCCGATTTCGAAAAACTCGACCCGCCGGATAAATCCGCTACGAGAAATTTGTTTAAGGATATATATTCAAAAAAATCACCTATAAAAGTTCTTGTTGCAGAATACGATAAGCAACTTATCGGTTATGCATTTTATTTTTTCACGTACTCAACATTCCTTGCCAAGAAAACATTGTACCTCGAAGACATTTACGTTTCGAATGAGTATAGAAATAAAGGCATCGGAAAAATATTTTTCAATAAATTAATTAAGAAAGCAAGAAAAAACAAATGCGGTAGAATGGAATGGCACGTGCTGGACTGGAACAAGAATGCAATAAAGTTTTATGAAAACCTCGGAGCAAAAGAATTGAAGGAGTGGAAGTATTTCAGGGTGAATTTAGACAATAATTCATGATTTTTCGTAGTTTAATAGTAATTTTTAGATATTTCCAGTTTTTTGTTGTTCATTCATTTTAAAAATTCTGTATCTTAAAATATCGATTATCATATAATTACAGATAGCATTCAATATATCCGAAAACGTAAAA
>JBAZEQ010000225.1:0-4717 GCA_041653855.1 Ignavibacteria bacterium
TTTTCGAGGGATTTGAATTCTTTGTCACCGGTGAGGAGGATGGCAGATTTTAGTTTTGTCAGTCCGGTGGTTAAGGCATCGGCATAAGAGATTTTATGATGTGCTTTGAATTTGGCGGCAGCGAGCGTGAGTTCTTTATTTGCCTCTAATAGTATTACACCGAGAAACACAAAGGATACACAGAGAGACACAGAGAAGAGAAAGACATTTCGGTTGAAACGGTTAATCGTTTCAGATTAAATTTCACCCCACAGATAAATCTGTGGGCTACATAAAAAAATCCCGACTCAAATTAATGAATCAGGAATTTATATGTTATAACTCAATAAGCTCAACAGACTCAACAGACTCTACAGACTCTATAGACTTTATAGAACTCAATACACTCTACAGACTCTATACACTCTACAGACTCTATACACTCTCCACTCTAATATTCTTCTCCGTTTTCTTCGTTATTATTATTTTCCTGTATTCTTTGTTTTCTTTCCTGTTTCTGCTGGTCTGTGCCAAACCTGTATGATACAGTCAGGAATATATTTCTTGAATCACGGCGTCTGACCGATAGTGTATTTATTTCATCCGAAGTGTATTGCATTGCAAACTTTTGAGTGTTAAGTGCATCAGAAATTCTCAATGTCAGGCTAAGTTTTTTGAAAAAGAAATCTTTTTTTACTGCAATATCCAATGACTGCATCGGGTCCATACTTCCTGTTGCAGTTACTCTTTTACCGGAATAGTTATATCCGAACTGGATATCGAATAAATCCGGAAATGAAAAATTCATCATTAGTTTTCCTGCCCAGGTATTACTAGAATTATCGAGTGCCGTTCCTATGCTGCTTGTTCCGGAAACTTTAGTATTAAAATAGCTTAAACTTCCGTTTAATGTCCACCATTTTGCAAGATTTCCTGAGGTTACCAATTCCAACCCATACGACTGTGAATTAGCCATATTTTCGAAAGTACTCAAAGTTGTATTTGAGTCAATCAAACTTTCAATCCTGTTTATAACATCATCCACCCTTCTGTAAAAAACAGAACCTGAAAGATTAACTGAAGTAAAATATTTCATATAACCCAATTCAAATGCATTTACATATTCCGGTTTTAAATTGGGATTCCCCTTTCTTAAATTCTGCGGGTCGCTGTAATCTATGAAAGGATTGATTATGTGAAGATTAGGTCTGTTGATTCTTCTTGAATAGCTTAACTGAATTTCATTTGTTTTTGTAATTGTCTGAGTTAAATAAATACTCGGAAAAAAACTGAAATAATTGTTTTCAAAATCCTCGTGTGTAGTCAGCTGCTGTGATTTTGTAAAAGTCTGCTCGAGCCTCAAACCAACCTGATAACCGAAATTTTTATATTTATTGCCATAGTTTGAATAAACAGAATACACCTGGTCTTTGTAAGTAAAATCATTACTTGTTAAAGAATTATAAATCCATGATTGAGATGTAAAATCAAAATAATTTGAACTATAGTTTGAATTGATTGACCTGTACACTCCTTTAACACCTGCTTCAAATTTAGATTTGTTATCTTCACCCAGAGGTCTGTAATAATCCGATTGTCCGTAAAAATTATCGAGTGTGTAAGTAGTATTATCTTTTTGATTTAAAAATGGAATACCGGTACTATAATCTAATTGATTTAAATTGTTTGATTCATCTTCGCTGGAACGTGAGTATTGAAATACAGTATTTAATTCTTCTTTTTTTCTATCGAACTTCAATCTATGACTCAAATTAATATCGAGACCTTTGCCTGTTTCGTCTTCATTGCTCTTATTCGTATACATCAGCGTAGTAATATTCTGCCCGTTAAAATTGTGATAAAATTGCTCTTCATCGCGACTTCTATCCCTGTAATTATAATTTGCGGCTAAGCTAAAAAGATTTTTTTTATCCAAATTATAATCCATACCAAATGAACCGAAATGTCCGTTCATTTTCATATGAGAATTTGAAGTCGAGTTATTAATATAAATCGAATCATTAAAAAACGTCTGTTTATTAGTTGCACCATTTCCCCGCATATTAAAAAGGCGGTAATTATAACTTAAAGAAAAATTAAACTTATCTTTTCTTAAATTAAGATTTACGGAAGTATTGTATTTGTCCCCTGTTCCGACATTTGTGCTGATGTTTCCGTTATATCCGTCATCCTGTTGTCTCTTTAAGACAATATTGATAATTCCTGCTGTACTTTCAGGGTCATATTTTGAAGAAGGATTAGTCATAATCTCGATTGATTCTATCATCTTCGATGGAATCTGCTCAAGCACAGCCGACGGGTCGTTTCCGAGCATAGCAGAAGGTCTGCCGTTTATCAAAATTTTTACATTACTGCTACCACGCAGGCTCACATTACCATCTGCATCTACAGTAACTGACGGAACATTTTTTAAAACATCAACAGCCGAGCCGCTTTCGCTTACAATTGTTTTTTCTACATTAAAGACTTTTTTATCCAGTTGGTTTTCAAAAGCCAGGGCTTCGGCTTCGACTTCGATTTCTTTCGTGGTCATTTCATCACCTGCAATTAGAAATAATGTTCCAACATTTATCTCAGGTGTATCCGAATTCAAACTAATATTATTTACCATAGTATTATTATAACCAATAAAACTAACTTTCAATTTATATTTTCCAAATCCTATATTATCCAGAACAAATTCACCGGTTTTACTTGTAGATGCACCTGTAATAAGAGAGGAATCTCTTTGGGTAAATAACTGTACTGTTGCCGATTCTATAAGAGTTTTTGTATCATTATCAGAAACCTTTCCAAAAATTTTTCCTTTTTTCTCCGACCCTTTAAATTTTTCTTTTTTCAGATTATCCTGAGAAAATAAAAGATTTGAAATCGATAACACAAAAACAAATATTACTAAAATTATATTTTTCATTCCTTAAATTAAATTAGTCTATACAAACTTACAGTTTTTCAATATTATAGTATACATCTATTAGTAAATAAACGTAACAAATTGTAACTAATATATATAGCAAATATAATAAAAAACCTCTTATTTTATTAGATGATTTTTTGGGCAAAAAGTTTAATCGAAATCGCTTGGAATTTGTAAAATTATGTAACGAACAATAATAATTAAAATTGCAATATTAATATTGTAAGCACGAAAAGTAGCTAAGCAAAAAAATCAAAGTTAACTAAAAATTTGTAAAAAGAATATTTCTATTACTTTCTATATTTAGATATGAATTCTTCGACTTCGGGAACACCACCTTGTAAAATCAAATATCCATTACTCGGTTCCCTCTCAGTTATTTCACCGGCAATTGGAGTGAGCATAATTTTTTTAACTTCATCAAGATTCTCTGTTTGACCAAGAGCCCAACCAAGTTTAACGTAAGCCACTTCAGGCAGCATATTTGCGGTAGGAACAACTCCTAATTCCATCATATCACGCCCTGTATCATAAACGTACATTTGCACATATCCCCAAAGAGTTTGGACCGTCATATAAACGGCGACATTTTTTTCTTTTGCTCTTTTAAGTGCGGGGTAAAGAGGTTTATTCACATGCCCCAGACCTGTTCCTGCGATTATTATTCCTCTATATCCATTATCAATTAAAGAATCTATAATATCGGGTTTCATATTAGGATAATAATATACAATACCGACTTTTTCTTCGAAAGCAGTATTTATTATTACGTCTTTATCATATCTTCTTTTTTTATAATCCTGTCTTAAAGGAGTAATTTTATCACGGCTCACCATAGCCACAGGAATATCACCTATTGTTCTGAATGTAGAACGATAGCTCGAATGCATTTTTCTAACTCTTGTTCCCCTATGAAGTAAACCATATTCATCCGATGTAGGACCGAACATACATACCATCACTTCTGCAATATCACTTTCTGCGGCAGTTTTAACACTATACATTAAATTCAAAGCCGCATCGGAAGAAGGTCTATCGCTTGAGCGTTGAGAGCCAACCATAACTATAGGAACGGGAGAATTTTGAACCATAAAAGATAATATTGCGGCAGTATGATGCATAGTATCCGTTCCGTGTCCGATAACAATTCCCTGCACTCCTTTTTCAATCTCCTTGCCAATTGCTTTTGCAGTTCCAGCCCATTGTTCAGGTCCCATATTTTCGCTAAATACTCCGTAAAGTTTTTCTGTTTCAAGATTACAAATATCCGCAAGTTCCGGCACCGAGCCATATAATTCTCCCGGACTAAATGCAGGAATAACAGCACCTGTTCTGTAATCGAGCCTACTTGCTATAGTACCACCAGTACCGAGTAATTTCACATTTGGTCTTTTGGCATCGAATGGAAACGCTTTTTCGGGAATTTTATAATGAGCTTCTTTTCTGCCAAGAATCTTAATATCTTTTACAATATTATAACCGGATGACAACTTTATTACAATGTGCAATTTGTCAGCAGTTTCCGACCGGGGAAGAATCTTGCCTTTATACGTACCCTTATCTGTTGTTATTTCAACATCACTCCATACAAGTGCATTATATTGTTTTAATTTATCGAGTGCAATTTCGCTATAACCTTTATAATCTTCATTTTGAGCCATGTTCGTAATTATATTTTTTTTACTTTTTATCTTAAATAAAGAATAATATCAATTAATTTAATAATTTTTTTATTCATTTTAATTTTGTATTCTCAACTAAATCTATAACCTCTTTTACCGCTACTCTACCTCTTAATTT
>JBAZEQ010000226.1:0-4553 GCA_041653855.1 Ignavibacteria bacterium
CAGTTTTCCGTTAAGCTGTAAGCGAAAACCCGAATTCAAAGTCATATCACGGTTTGAGCCGATTGTAACGCCCCTGAAAATGCTTCCCGATTTTTCGAGACTCGAACCTTCGAATAAATTCTCGAGTACATCTTTTTTCTGAACAGCAACCTGGACCGTATCACCGGTCAATGTATCCCTCTCCATCACAATATCGAAATTCGAATATTCATCTTTGAAATTGTATGGGAATAAATCATATTGAATATTTAAATCATATATTCTGGTTGTATCGAGAGAATATTTATCAAATAAACCCTGTTTAAAAGTAATTACCCCATTCCGGTAATCAAGATTATAATCGGTCAATGGAATTAAAACAATTTTATCAATTCTTAATGTATCGGTACTTTGAATTATAAACCTATCAATAGTTTTTATAATAGTATCCTGGAATGTAAATTTTAAAATAAAGGATTTGTAATTCGGATTACCCTGTGAATGTACTATTCCCGTGAAAAGGTATAAATACAATATTGGCAACAGTAAACGAAAGAAATAAGAATATGTCTTTTGTTTCGATTTCAAAAATCAATAGAAATTTGATTTATCGACTTCCCGAAATTCTCTTTTTTCTATTGTACTTTTTATCATCAGGGTTACATTGTTTTTCCTCATATTCTCGTCCTCATAATCAATCGTAACCGGAACACCTTCCGATAGCTTCACACTAACTCCGGGAGTCGAAGTAAATTTTGAATAAGTAAATTTTATGTTACCAAATAATGATTTTTTAATTTTTCCAAGTTCGAATGAATAATCTTTTGAAACCGAATAAGACGACAGGAAGCTCAGATTTACGCTTGTTTCTTCACTGTTATCAATTACAACTGCAATCGATTTTTTCTTCAGTAAAAGATATATAAAAATAAAAACAATAGCACCTATAAACACAAGAATACCAATAAGAGCAAAAAGTCTCCACGGACCATATTTCATCCGAATTTCGAGAGGAATTTGCGTAACGATTTTTTTATCTTTTAAAACCGGTTTAAAAATTTCCGGAACGGATTGCAAGGCGAAGAGTTCCCTGAAACTATTCATATAACCTTCATCAAGCAATATATCCACCTGGGAAACTTCCAGAACCAGATTCCCACCAACGGAAAAATCCTCTTTGAATATCGTATTAAAAGAAAAAGTCGGAGTGATTTCAGGCATATTAAATAAAATCGAAAATCCTGTTACTTCTCCTTCGGGCGAAACATTACTTACTGTAGAAGGAGAAATTGATTGCGTGCCAAGAGATTTTACAGAATAATCGGATGATTTAAAATTCTCCAGCCTTACATCGAGCTTTGCACTTCTGATAGTATATGGATAAAGAGTTGATTTTAGTGTTAAGTCATTAAATGTTTCTTTAACCCTTTCCCCCTCTTCGAAATCATACCCTCTTAAAGTTTTTCCATCATAATATAGTTTACCCGGAGCGATTTTACTTTGTGTAACTTTTGGATTAAGTACAACAGTTCCAACATCGAGGGGCTTTAGTGTAATAGCTTTTTGTTTTATACCAATACTTCTAAGTTTAGCATCGTATTTCTCCAATTCAATCTGGCTTAAATTCACTTTGGAATATACTATTCCGTAGACAACATAACCGTTTGATGTAAAACCAGCTTCCGTTACTTTTTCGGGAATAGGATAAAGTAAAATCTTTTTTATGTTATTGTCATTTCTTAATCTTTTATAAAACTCAAGTGTATTGAAATATGAAGAATCCCCGCTTCCGCTGTTATCATTTATGTTATCGGTTACAAGCCATATGATACCTGTTTCCTGCTTGATTGTTTCGACTGCTTTATCGAGTGCCTCTATTAAGTCTGTCGTTCCGAAACCACCATCATTCCCCCTCATCATTTTAAAATCGTTCATCACCTGCTCAGGGATAAGTGTTTTTCCATTCCCGGAAAATATTTCTTTTGGTGACGTAAGTCCCCTCTTTGAGTCCGTTTTAGTAAACAACATTACACTTATATCATCATTCTGATTAAGCGAATTCTTAATCAGTGCTTTGCAAAATATTTTATAACTGCTGTTTTGTTCACGGTAAAACCCCGACATACTACCGGAATTATCGAAGAGAAAAACAAAATGATTGCTCTGGGCAAAAGATATATTGGAGATAATTAATAATATGTATAATAAAAATTTTTTCATATTTAATATTTTCAATCTAATAAAAGATTTAATTTATCATTATTAAAAGCTTCTAATATTCCGCTTTTAGAAAGAACAAAAATCATATCTTCACCAATCTTTGCGGATATAATCTTATTTGAATCCGAATCCATAGAACCCTGAGTAAGAGTAAAACCTTCTGCTTCTTGAAATTTGTTCAAATTATGAAATATAATTTTGTTTTCATTTGAAACGGCGAGAATGTTTGTATTCAGTGTTTCAATTTTATTTCCATTTATATCTTCATAAGAAAACAGCGAAACCCCCGTCGTTTTGTATAAATACCATCCGTTTAATGTTCCGATAAAAATATTATCATTAAACCCCGCAAGCGAATTTATATACGGACACTTAATACCCGTAAACCTGATTTCTTCATTCGCAATATCGAAATAAAATAATTCATTATTTTGATTATTAAAGTATATTTTCCCGTCAAGCATTAAAAAATTCGTATCGGCATTAATATTAAATTTCAGGTTGTATTCTTTGGCAGATGAATTCGCAAAATTGTGTTTTAAAATCTTATCATCATAGAAAGCAAAAACAAAATCATTATAAACTATCACGGAATCATATAAAAAGTGTGAAATCGAAAATTCATTATACCTTGTAATCCCTGTCGGGTCAACATCTTCGGCTGATATGGGTAAGTTAACTAAATACGAGGTTTTTCGTAAAGGTGAATATTCAAGAAATACAATATTTTTATTAACTTTATTTAAATTCGACCAGATAAAAAAATCATCTTTTGATTCATATAGTTTTTTTTCTTTTATACCATCACTAATATCTTTAAAACCGTAAACAGATTTAACCGAATTTACATATATATTATTATCAATCACTACTCCGGTTTTTTCAAAAGGCTCATTCACTAAAGAAATTTGAGAATGAATATTTCCTTTAAATCTATCGATAAAAAATATTTTCCCTGCGGTTGAAGTAAGGATTGTAAACTTATTATTGAGTAAAATAGAATTTAAAAAAGTATCATTGAGTTTAATAGAAAATATTTTTCTGAAACCGTTTTCGAGTCCTTCGGGATACTTAAGATTACTGCTCTCAAACCCCGTCAGATAAGGATTTCCTTTGTAATTAGAATCCACTATAGAGTTTTGTATTTTCACGTCCGGTTTTTTTTTCGGTGTGTATTTCAAATCAATAATAATTTTGTCTTCCGGTTTCCCGGGCTTTTCATCATCGAATGATATGACGATTTTTTCAGGCATTAAATTAAATAAGAATTTGATTTACTGCTTATCATTTCTATATTACCTGTGCTTGCTTTTTCAATCCTGTCGTTGATAGCTATACCAAGCCCTGTGTTCTCTACCTTTTGTATTGTTATAAAATCATATTTTTTTTCATCGGCTTTTCTGAATTCTTTAAAAAGATTTGAAGCAACGGATTTCAGATTTTTATACATCGATAAATCTATATGATAAAAATTTTGTTTACTGATTTTTGTCAATGAATTCAAGTCCTCTACTATATAAAGCGGGGTTAGCGGTGCATAGTGATTTTTCAGCATTCCCGGAGACAAATATTTTTTTCCCGTTTTATTTTTTTTCTTTCTCTGCCCCTTTAATTTGTACCCGATAACCTTTTCAATATCATTTTGAGTAATAAATCCCGGGCGGAGTATTTTAATTCTGTCATTTAAAAAACTGATTACTGTTGACTCAATGCCTACTTTGCATTTCCCACCATCGAGAATATAATTTATTTTTCCTTTGAGTTCCTTGTAAACATCACGTGCTGTTACGGGAGAAATTCTTCCGAACATATTAGCAGAAGGTGCCGCAATCGGAACTTTTGATTCCTTTAATACTTTTCGGAACATTTTATGTAAAGGAAAACGGATTGCAACACTGTCCAGACCTGCTGTGGCAATATCGTTTATTTTGGATTTTTTTTCTAGCACAAATGTAATTGGACCGGGTGAATAACTTTCTGCGAGTTTATAAACTTCTTCAGGAATATGCTTTGCAAAATTTTTAAAATCCTCAATACTATGTATATGCAAAATCAAAGGATTAAAATGCGGTCGCTTTTTAACTTCGTAAATTTTTAAAACGGCATTTTCATTCAATCCGTTTGCACCCAGACCGTAAACAGTTTCAGTCGGCAGGGCAACAACATTACCCTTCAAAATCTCTGAAACGGCAATATCTATTTTCTTAGTAATTTCAGTCATTTTCAAAAATACTGGATAAGGATGTAAAAATATATGGAAAAGTAGGGGAGAGTAATTCTTAATGAAATTAGAAATAATCCCTCGTTCGCTTGTCATCTGCTTTTGAAAAATAATTTTTATTATCTCTGTTAGT
>JBAZEQ010000227.1:0-4511 GCA_041653855.1 Ignavibacteria bacterium
CTTTAGAATGCCCTAAGGTTTCTAGCATTTGTGTCAAAATTGATTTATTTGGATCGATATTTGGATTCATTGAAGCAAAAACTTCAGGATCCAGATTCCAATGATATGCCAATGCACTTCCTACTGCTGAAGATCGAGAGATTCCCGCATGGCAGTGTACAATCAGAAGTTCATCAGACTCTTCGTAATGTGCCACTGGCTCATATGTACTCAATGCGAAATCACAAATATCTCTTGCCATTTCATCATTGAAAAGAATAAATGATGATCTATCGATATTCCTACTTTTTACGATTGACTCCCAAATATCTCCACCAACATCATCAAACTGGTAAGACCGGATGAACGTGAAATTGTATTGCTCTCTTAGAATTCTTTCTTCATCTTGAGATAATAAAGTTTCATCGCTACCATTAATAGAAATGAGTCTAATACCATCGTTTAGAGGTAAATCCCCCAATATACTAGGTATGAAATATGCATAAGATGGATCGATTAGCGAATAAACTGCCATTCGAGGCCAAATTTTAACGTGCTTTATCATCCCAGTTTCCTAATTCGTTAATGCCTGCGCCTTCAATTAGCCTTTTAGCAAAATGAGTAGCATGTTCAATCCAGTATTCTTTGACTGAGCAGGTATCTGGTAGACCTTCATATTTCTTGACAATGTCGGTGTCCAAATATCCACTCGGAAAGTATCCGGAAGTAAATGATAAGTCTGCCAATTTTTCAGGAGTAAATCTGAAATTAGGGCCTCTCATTGTAGGATTAAGCATATCAGCAAATAAACCTGCTGTACTTAGACATATCTGTAAATTCAGCAGGTTGACGTTCTTACCTTTAATTACATTAGCCATTAATTACTCCCAATCAAAAAGTTTATCCAAAGTTGCCCACATAGGAGCAGCTTCCACTTGATCGACCTTGTAGAGAGTTTCCTTGAAATATGCGTATTCCTTACGATATTTACGCCATTGTTTCAAATTTCCACTAAATTCACTATATTCAACATTTGAAATTCGATCAGCGAGCTTCACAAGAATCGCATCATTGTTTGTGGCCAGTATAGGATAAGTAGCCCGATGACGCTCTTCCCTAGTCTCACCTTCCTTGTCAGTGACCAGTTTTACAATATCCGCAACCTTATCTCCAAAAAGAGCGCGAATTTCCTTATTCTTTACTCCAGTATCTTCCACTACATCGTGAAGAATACCAGATACTTGCAGATGAGGATGAGATTCGACAGAAAAGCCGAAACGATTCAATGTCTGACAGACATTAGCCAAATGGAAAACGTAAGGCTTATTCGCGTCATATGGTTGAGTTCCATGCTTCTCAGTAGCGAAAAGCAATGCCCTGAAGTAGACGCTTTGGGAATTATTCATCTTCGTCCTCCTTATTAGTCCTATTAGTAAGATACGGGAGTTCACCCATATTTTCAACCAATTTTTCTAGATGAGTTGTCAAATACAAATGTTCACCATGATGTCTAATGATTTCACCATCAGAAACCATAGTAACTGGATTATCCACCCTTAACTCATTCTCTTCACTGCCATTTTTGGACATTGGCTTGCGAGTGATCTCTAAGAACTGGCCTGAACGTCGAGATTCATTTCTGATCTCAACTAGTTCATCTTCGTAGACTTTGAGATCACCTAAAATGATTAAAGCCATCCTAACGAAATCGTCAGGACGGCATCTTTTTTTAATGATTTGAGATTGATCTATCATACTTACAAAATACTATACCATTCTGCAAGTGTCAACTCATTAACTATCAATGTGATTCGATTCAGGAGCCACTGTAGGCGCTTCTAGAGCCTCGTACTGTCCGTCTAACGATCAGGCTCATTGGCCTTCTCAGCGGGGTCAGATTCCACTTCGCAAGGCTCAGCTTCCTCCTCTTCGCGGAAAGGATCGAAGCCTCGAAGAACCTTTGAGATCAGCGGAAAGTTTCCTTCACACTTTGCCAGTTTCTGCCAGTGAGCAATTACCTTCTCATGAGCACAATGCTCATCTTTTTCCAATCGCCGCTTGGCTTCATCGGAAATCCATTCTCCACACTCACCGATGAATTCATCTAGCTTATCGTGCAGATTGTACTGAGGATACATGAGGTCTTCGAGCTTCATCAAAGTAAATGGACCTTTTAATCCCCTCTGCCTCCTAATAGTCACAAGATCAGCACATGAAGCCTGAAACCCCGTTACTCCTAGTTCAGATCCCATGTAATTCAATGTAGCCGCCGCCGCAAGACCCATAGCTTCAACTACTGATCCATAGGTATGAGTTCCATTAATTACACTACTAATGAAATTATTCAGTTCAGCTAGAGTCCTTGGCCATGGAGTATCAGTCTCCCTCAAGATCTTTTCTCGATCAGACTTATCCTCAAAATCAGGATCCCAATCATGTTCTGACATTTGAATCACCCTCTTCAAAAGTATGCATTACGTTATCTAGGGCTTGACACTCTTCAGGGGTGATATGCTCACCCATGAAGCGCCATGGCATGTATCTATCCTCATCTCCTAGTAAATGAGCTTCCATGCAGGCTTCCAAAACAGCCTTCAATGGAATCATACGATCCATCGAGGCTGTTACTTTATCCCATTCGGTCATTACACACTCACAAATCCACCCTTATCATCGCGGCGCTGGCGAAGATAGTTGAATCTAGTATCCTTGGTGATTTCGTTAATAATATTGATGAAATTATCATGCAATTCATTGAGACTATTTCCCCTATACACTACCTCGTTAAGAAGGCGATGCTTATGAGAAATATATCCAATCCAGTCACCTGTTCTAAGTTCCTTATGGGAACCATGAATTCCAAGATATTCGAAGTGTTCGCAATCCAATTCAATCACAGGTTCATCATTGAATCGAGGATCAGTATATTCTCCCGTGATGGTGTCAATGACCTGATAGCGACAAACCCGCATCTTCTGACCATTGTAATCATAGGGAATAGAAACCACATCAACCGGATTTACCTTCACCGAAACAATGGTCTTATTATTCTTGACATAATCCCAAGAGGCAACATGCAATCCATTCGAGCAAGTTCGAGAAGATTCGGCATCAACTCGATCACGATCCATCGAAACGATATTTCCCGGAAGATTCTTATAGGAACTATCAGCACATGCACTAAAATCACTATTAAGATACTTGTATGCGACGAAATGACCATCATTAGTGATGGGGATTCCGTTCTTTTCAAGAAATGCAAGAAGTTCGGTGCGAGAACGCTCAGTTGGATTGTTCCTCAAGAATCCCCAGAACTTAATCAGAGGTTCGAAGTCGTACTTCCTTTCCATGAAGTCGATAATACGCTTGGCGATTACCTGAGGAATGAATTCACCGTCAATTTTAATGTTACCTTCAATTACTTCGAATTTTCCATTTGAAGCATCTCGAAGGGAACTTTCCCGATCAATCAATCGAAGAATTCGATGGATCTTCTCAGAATCAGACAACTTCTGATCTTCGGGAAGGTTAATTCCATCCATGATGACGGCGACAACTTCCTCATAAATCGGAGACTTGATGGGAATAGCCTTCATTCCCATACCCGGAATATGAATGTTTGCCCCTGCAGGGGTAATGATTGCTGTGAGCATGTTTTTCTCCTTAGTGGTTTTCCATGATGTCAAGTTTACGATCAACTGAATGCACGTACTCACAAATTACAGGGTACAGTACATCATTCTCAATATAGCATCCAGCGCCCCTCTCAAATACCCTGAGCATTGGATAATGTTCCTTTACCAATTCAGCAATATGAAGTGAATTTTCTGTAGCAGTGAAAGATTCATCTAGATTCACAAAATTCTTCAAATAATAATATCTCGACATTGCAGTTTTGACCGTATTATATCGAGGATCTTTCTTAAGTTTATCGAAATTCTTCCACTTATTGATGACGTGATCATCTGGAAGATAATTAGAGAAATCAGCAATTCTCGAAAATGTATTAGTGAATGAATTTCCGTCACGAAGAGCAACGACTTCAACCATGTCTACATTTTCATACAAATAACTAATCAGCTTTCTGCAATAAGTTTCGATGTAAAATTCATATGGAATGAGATTTGGATTGTCTTCAGCATCCTTCATAGATCTGACAGGAATTCCATAAATTGGAAGGTCGCAAATATCAGTGAATCTATCGAAAAACGTCTGATGATCATCCACATTGAACTTACCTCTAATAATAGGGAAGTAGATACCCTCTTCAAGATCATCAATGTTGTCGAATTTCCTAGTCCAGCATTCATTAGCCCTACGCTGAACTCCTGTAAAAGAATAGTATTCAGCTTTAACCGAACGAATACCGAATCTCTTAGCCCTCCACATATTTTTAGTGGAATATCCGGCAAGATCAATCCACGGGAAATATTGAAATCCGTAAGTATTCAGAATCGGATCGTCTGTCTTAACCTTCAAGATGATCAATTGGCACTGCATCATTGTATTGTCACAGAGCATTGCATTGAGAA
>JBAZEQ010000228.1:0-1797 GCA_041653855.1 Ignavibacteria bacterium
CTTTAAAATATTTTGAACTACCGCTTATATCAGTAATTTTAGAAGCAAGTAAACCACCGGTACAAGATTCAGCTACGGCAATTGTCAAATCATTATTGAGTAAAATTTCTCCAACTTTACTTTCCAACAAATCATCATCAACTCCAAATATATAATTCCCAATTTTATTACGCAATGATCTTTCAATATTATTTAATATTTTTTCAACATTTAACAAACTACTACCTTTTACATCAATTCTTATCCTGACTCCATAAAAAGTCGGTAAAAACGCCATTTTATTTTCACCAACAATACTTTTAACATCTCCAATCATCTCAGCTAACGAGGATTCACCTATACCAGTAGTAAGTAAAGTCCTGCTTTTCAGAATGTAATTTATTTTTTTTTTAAATTTTTCTTTTAACATCAGCAAAACAGTTTCAGTCATCATAGCTTCAGTTTCATAGGGAACGCCGGGTAAAGCAATAAATACTTTCTCCGAATTTTCAATCCAGATTCCGGGAGCAGTACCGTTTTCGTTCCATATAACTTTAGATTTCTTTGGAATCAATGCCTGTTCATAATTTACATCGGGCATTTCTATATTCCTATTTTGAAAAATGCTCTTAACGTGTTTTAGAACCTTATCATCACTTATCAGTTCATCATTAAAATATTTTACCAATATAGGTTTTGTAATATCATCGTGAGTAGGACCCAAACCTCCTGTAATAACAGTAACGTCAAAATTTTTATGAGAATCTTCAAGTTCATTTAAAAGAGCTTCTTCTGTATCCCCGATTGATACTATTCTTTCAACGGGAATTCCTATAGAATACAATTTTTCGCTAATATACGAAGCATTAGTATTTACTATTTGCCCGATTAGAATTTCATCACCGATGGAAATGATTTTTGAAACTACCATATTACATTATATATCTTAGTATGATTAGAATAATTACCGAAGCCGCACCGCCATAGATACCCGCAATTACATCATCCATCATAATACCGAATCCATTTTTCATTTTATCGAAATAAGATGCAGGATAAAGTTTAATTATATCGAACAAGCGAAACATAAAGAAACCAATAACAACGCTAAGGTATCCGAAAGAAATATAGCCAGATATAAAAACCGTTATCCACATACCCACAAATTCGTCAATAACAACAACAGAAGGGTCATCTCCGTATCTTTTCGTCATTTTTCCCGAAGTATAAATACCCAATAGAAAACATAAAAGAATTATGGGAAGAAAAACAAATATATTTGTAAAACCCGGGATTAACAAAAAAAGAAGAGCAAAGGCACTGCCAAAAGTACCGCTTGCAAACGGGGCATATCCAGTAAAAAAACCGCTTGAAAATATTATACTTAAAAAATCAACTTTAATATTTGGATTAACGATTTCCTTTTTTTTAATCAAACTCATTACTATTATAATACCTTTTTTCTATAAAATAAGAAATACCCGTATAAAGCGTAATTAAAGTAATAACGAGCATCAATATATAATTTGTAATTGAGTTAAAAAGAAAATCATATATAACAGATTTAAGTCTTTCATCACTATTAAATGACGGGAGAATGAATAGAGCAAGGATTAAGAAAATGTAGGACATTTGAAGGAAAGTTTTAGTTTTTGCAATCTTTGAAGTTTTTATTGTTTGTCCCCTGTATTCATCATATGACCTCAATATGGTGATTACTATGTCACGAATACCAATAATAATCAGCATCCAGTAAGGAAGCATACCTTTGATATAGAACAGAATGAAAGCAAAAGTTGTAAGAATTTTATCAGCAAG
>JBAZEQ010000228.1:1807-4452 GCA_041653855.1 Ignavibacteria bacterium
CCGTTTTCGTAATAGACTTATATTTTCTTGCATACCAACCATCGTACCAATCTGTCAATACTGCAATAAAGAAAATTACCAAAGAAATTCTTTGCAGAAAAACATCTCCGGTAAGAAATAAATACAAAAATATTGGAGATAAAATTATCCTTATTACAGATAAAATATTCGGTACATTCATAAATAATTATTAATTTCTAAAATGGTAAATCATCTTCCTCAGCATTACCGGATTCAACCTTTTTACCCGCATCATCCGATACTTTGTCGGTTGCGCCCTTGCTATCAAGCATAGTCATATCAGTCATAACTATTTTGGTACTATATCTTTTTATACCGTCTTTTTCATAAGAATCTGTTTGCAGTTTCCCTTCACAATATATTTTACTCCCCTTTTTCAGATACTGATGGCAAATTTCAGCGAGTTTTCTCCACGCAACTATATTATGCCATTCAGTTCTTTCTACTTTATTACCATTTTCGTCTTTATAAGATTCATCAGTTGCTATCGAGAAATTGCAATAAGCAGTTCCTTTTTCTGTGTATTTCAACTCTGGGTCTTTCCCGAGACGACCAATAAGCATAACTTTATTTAAACCTTTAGCCATAATAAATTATTTAATTATAAAAAAACTTATTTTATTTTTTTCAAGAAACAAAATCTTACTTTCCGAATAAACCAGCATATCTGAAATATTCATATCTGAAATTTCTTTTAATAGTGGGATTTTATCTATGTAAGCATTTTTACTTACATCATACACCAATAATTCACTCCCCGTAAAAATGTAAAGAATATTATTGTAAATTGAAATAGATTTAATTGTATTGTATTCTATTGATTTTATGTAATTTCCAAAATTATCATATTTAAAAATAGAATTTGATTTTTTGTCTAATACATAGATAGAATTATACCCATCTTTAAGAAGTTTAACAGGATTTAGCATAGGTTTTTGAGCCGATTGGAATCCTCCGAAATATGTCATTGGAGAAATACCATCGGGATAATATACAATTCTTTTATTCTCCCCGTCAATAACATAAATAGCATTCATATTAAGCACAATCGAAGCAAGCGGAGTATTAAATTTCAATTTATCGTCAAAAGTAGTAGTATTAGTTACTAATGTAGAAATGTAACTCAAGTTCAAATCGAATCTCTGAATCCTATAATTTACTCCATCAGAGACGTAGATATCGAGTCCTGAAGAGCCATCTATATTCGTTGGTGAATCGAATTCTCCGTTATTCCATCCCTTTTTTCCAATTCTTTTTATCTCTTTCAGTTTATCATCAAATTTTACAATTTCATTAGTTTCATTATCCAAAACATAAATAAAGCCTTTACCGTCCATAGTCATTGATACAGCATTTTTAAAACCCGAGTATTCATTACCTTTATACAAGGTTGAATCCGAACTTGAAAAGAGAATATTTAGAATTAATATAAACAGCATTAGTTAATCACAAATTTAAAAATCGAGAAAAACAAATTCGGATAAAAGCCGAAAATTAATGTACCAAATACAGCCGTAATCACTGCTATTTTTCCGAAAATATCGAATGTTATTTTTTCATTTGAATAAATTTCCGGGGGTTCATTAAACCACATATAAACAATTACTTTAAGATAATAGTATAATGAAACAAGGCTTAATAAAATTGCAACTATGGATAACCATATAAGATTCGATTTAATAGCAAAATAAAACAAATAATATTTACCCCAGAAACCGGCAAACGGAGGAATACCTGCTAAAGATAGTAAAAATATAGTAAAGAAAATCCCAAGCATAGGATTTCTCTTTGCCAGTCCTTTATAATCATCAAAATTAACAAGATTATAATCACTTTTATCTTTAGCATTCGATTCATAAACGGCAACTATAATAAACGAACCTAACTGCATAAATACATATGCCAATAAATAAAAAGCTATACCTTTGACGGCTAAATCATCGAGTGAAGCAACACCAACCAGAATATATCCTGCACTTGCAATTGAAGAATATGCAAGTAACCTTTTTATGCTTGACTGAGCTAATGCAATTACATTTCCAAACAGCATTGTAAGGACCGATATAATTGCAAGAAGAATTTTAAAATCGGTTATATTAAATGCAATAATAATAGGAACAATTGTACCAACAGCAGCAATTTTTCCGGCGGTGGACATTAAACCCGTAACAACTGTCGGGGCACCTTCGTAAACATCCGGAACCCACATCTGGAAAGGAAATACACCCATTTTAAAAAAGAATCCGATTGAAAATAAAACAATTCCAATAATAAATACGGGGTTTTTAATTATTCCAACCATAGCAATATATGCAGATAATTTAGTAGTACCGGTTACTCCATACATCAACGAAATACCATAAAGAAGAAAACCTGTAATAAATACACCAAGTAAAAAGTATTTTAAAGCACTTTCATTTGATTTTAT
The DNA here is from genome assembly GCA_041653855.1 of Ignavibacteria bacterium. GTDB lineage: Bacteria > Bacteroidota > Ignavibacteria > Tepidaquicellales > Tepidaquicellaceae > FEN-1279. The sequence continues at coordinate 4,257 of JBAZEQ010000228.1, forward strand.
ACGTTTTCTTAAAAATCCAACAAGTATATAAAAACATATGGACATCAATTCAAGCCCGATAAATATAATTATTAAATCATTTGCGAATATCATTAAAAGCATACCCAGCAAGGCACATAAAACGATAATAAAATATTCGCCAAAATTTATCCCTTCTTTTTCCAGATATGTTTTTGATGAAACTAAAGTAAGAAAA
>JBAZEQ010000229.1:0-4446 GCA_041653855.1 Ignavibacteria bacterium
GACTTCCAAATAACCCTACTACAGCCAGTGAAGCAAATCAAAATCTCTGGAGTCGTGGAACTATGAGTAAATGGATGCCAGTAATTGATAGACATTTCATAAAAGTTTCCAACAAAGATATTGAGAATCTCTCTATTATCTTCGATAAAACCCTAGAATACTCCAGAACAATTAAGGATATTGAAAAGACATATCCCGGTGTATGCTCAGTCTTTATTGTTGCCGCTGTTAGAATTATGCAACCTCTAATTGCACAGGACATACTACATTCTCTAATTAATGTCAAAGTTGGACAAGAACCTGAACTCCAACATGTCATTACGATACATAGATCCATCCTAGAACTCCTTTCGATCAAATCGTATCAAGATGACATGATTATGGAAATCGTCGGTCAAATAATCTCAGGATACTCTACTCTCACCTTCAATGCGCTGATCAATGATAAACAACTCTGTCTCCCTAGATCAACCCTCCTAAAAGCAGAAATAGACGATAAAGGTGATCTTGTGTTCTACACTCCCAAGTTCGTCAGAGTCCCGCTACCCTACGAAAACTTTACACTCCCATACGAAGGAGCTATGCTATGAGTGAAGAACGATTCGGATACAAAGGAATAATCACAGCACCTAGATTGGCTAATATTGGAGCTAAACTCAAATATGCGGCAATGAGGACTAATCTAGACGTGGACGAATTCTACGAAGATAAGGGCTTCTTCATGACCACTGTAGTCTACAAAGTATCTAGTACCAATGAAGATGACGTGAAAGACTTTACTAGATGGTTCAATTCACTATGAGACAATACCAATACGCTCAATCATCCCCGTCTGACATCTATAAAAGAATTCCCGAATACGATGAAGATCATATGAGACAATGCTACCCCTACCAAGATGAACAAGAATACTCCGCGATCCAAGGCGTCGAAGAAGCTATCAAAGCCGGACTAGCCAAAAGATCAGAAATCCTCGTATACGTCATGAAAAAATACAGAGGACACCTAAATCCAGAGATAGCCATGAAAGCCATTGATATAATAATGCAATGACTCCTGATCTCATATGCGCAATTGTTGGTATTATTCTATGGCTAGGGCTTAGATGGATAGTAAAGATAGATTGGGATGAATACAACAAGGTTAATTCAGGCCAAGAAACTAAGGTAAGAAAAGGAACTAAAATGAACAACAGTCAATTCACATACTTCGCAAAAAACCCAATAGAGTTCCTAGCGAAATTAAATCTAAGAACACATCAAATAAAATCTGTAAGTTATATTCAAGAATCTGATCTCAATACAGTCAATGCATGGTGTCGAAGATCAGGTAAAGATACGCTCATTGCCGCATGCGCACTTCATAGTGCAATATTCAAACCATATTCAACAGTAGTAATATATGTCCCTGCTGCATATCATATAAGCTACTTCGAAAATACATTAAGAGAATTAATACATAAGTTAATCCCTGATGCCGACATCATTAAGAAATCTCATACGTTTAGAATTAATAACTCAAAAATAATCATAAAATCAATACAGTCTCGAATTGAATCTTCTAATCCTGATATTATATTTTTCAATGAATGCACTGATGAAAAAATAATCGAGCGAACACTAGATCTAGAAAGAGTGTCTAATACTACTTTCCACATATTCGCAACAGGGTCAATTATACTAGATAAAATATATCCTGCGAAATATACGAAAGTTACTTGGAGAGACTTCATGCCAATAGAAGAAGCTATGGTGCTGAGAAATCAAATCGGAAAAGATTATTTCTCAAAAGACATGGAATAGTGGTTGACATATCCTTAACGCTATAGTAATTTCTCTAAAACCCTAAGGAGATACTCCATGTTCAACTGGCTTAAAAAAATATTCCCTCGCAAGAACGATAAATGCGATGCAGACTATGTAGGAATGTCATATTCGTCAACTAGATCAATAGATGTTAAAGGTTTCCTCCGAGACTATAGACTGCTCTCAAAAATAAAACCAGAACATTTTATTTCCGGCGGAAATTCAGATGCCAATATTGTATTTACGAGCGATCCTATTTCATATGATAGTAATAGTGGATCACCCGTAATAAACCCTATCATTAATACAACCAATGGACCAAGAAGAATATATGGAACAGTAAATGTGGGAAATGGAGAAGTACACTCAGGAGATAAGTCACAAGACCCTAATGTCCCAGATACTACATTCATAGTAAGCCCTAAAGAAGTCTTCGATGAACTCGAAACTATCCCCTGCCCAGCTAAAATGGAAAACCTCGATAATAAAATCGAAACATATAAAAGAATGCTCGCTATTATCAGACTAGATTCCTCTATGGGAAATAGACAAACTATATTGGATCTCATCGAAAGACTCGAAAACCGTAAAAAATATAGAGACAATAACAAATACGAAACCTTCTTCAGTAAATTCAAAAATACCTCAGATGAACTAATCAATAAACTCCTAGATGAACATACGCACCTCAAAATCGGACCCGCTGACGACTTCATCCCTGAATTCCCTATTGACGCACATACTACTATGCTCGAATACGCCGATATGGTTTTCGATATGTGCGGTAAACTCCCATGCTTCTATATAATCGCCAAAGCTAATGAATTCAAAACCAAAGAAGGCGAAAGAAAGAAAAGAGATCCTATCCTCCTCGTACAATCCCCTATTGGTATGTACTGGCAAATCCTAGGTGCTTGGGATGAAGAAATGGAACTCGTTAACGATCTATGAAATTCAGACACCAACACACTAAAGAAACTAAAAATAGACTATTAAATGCAATTCAAAATAAAAATGTAGAAGTACTGGGAAATATATATTCAGTAAAAGAACAATATACCCTAAAACTACTAGACCTAATAGATAACGCTAATTTTAGAGTATATGCAATAATAGAAAATTACTTCTGCGATACTAACCCACATGTCATAATATTCTTCACCAAAGATACAGTCGATGACTGGGTACTAGTATTCCAAGGATACTTGACCAATATAGAAGGATTCAAAAATCCAGTAGAATTCGAAAACTTCATAGACACTGTTAAATTCATACTGTCACCTTAAAAAATTTTTCAAACAAGGGGGGTTAAATTAAATCAAAAAGTTTGACCCCACCCCCTACACAAGGATCTATCATGAGTGACAATCAAGCAAGATGGAATAAACTCGTAAAGGAACTAGGAGATAAAGAAGCTCGAAAGTTCCTAGCCGAGAAACTAAGAGAAGCCGCTAACCAAGTAGAAAAAAGATCAATGCCAGATGTATTCGGATGCGAATTCAAAGAAGTCGATCCAAACGCTATATACCAACCATTCATCTGGACAGTCGCTGTAACATTGTCTTACCCTTGGCCCGGATAATGAAATATACTTCACACTCTATATTACCCTTCGAAGTGTTTATTAAAATACTAGAAGGCAGAATCAACTTCGATATGTCTTATGAAGAAGAAATAAAAGACCAGTTCGAAGATAATATCAGCCTAGAAGAGGCAATGCAAAGATCATATTTTTTCTATAGATCACCCGATAAGATTTTGTGAGATTGAGATAGATTCTCAATAGGGTGTGAGAGATGATAAACAGGCTCTAAAAAATTTCAAACATCCACTACCACCTTACATTAAAAAGTAAGTATACCCCCTACGAACATAAATAAGGACATGCAATACTCCAAACAAGACCTCGAAAAAATTCTAAGAGAATTAATAGCTGAAGCCATTGAACGTAGTACTAATCAAGATACTGCGAAAGAGATTGTTGAGCTTCTGAAAAATAATTACCTGCTAGTGAGTAAGATATTGGATGATTCGTTCACCGTAGGATCTAGACTAAGAACATCTAATCTATTACACGGAGTTGGATTTATGGATCTCCCTATAACAGCCGAAGTTAAAGGGGCGTATGAAACATGGAGGCATATGATAAGAAGGTCATATGCAAATGAATACAAAAATAGAAAACACACATACGATGAATGCATAGTAAATGAAGAATGGTTTACGTTCTCAGAGTTTCTAAAATTCTATCAAGAACATTATAGACCCGGATTTCATTTAGATAAAGATATACTCGTTGCAGGGAATAAAATCTACTCGAAAGATACTTGTTGCTTTGTTCCTCCAGCCATCAACGGCCTAATCGTTAATATAGGGAGCAGTGGAGTATCCTTCGATAAAAATAAAAAGAAATATAGGGCAGGGATCTCTATCAAAGGGAAACAGAAAAATCTAGGAAACTATAATACAATCGAAGAAGCAGAGGGAGTGTATAAAATCGCTAAAAGAAAATATGTAGAAGATATTGCGACTGAATATTTCGACAAAGGTGATATTAGCTCTGCGATTGCTGATGCACTGAAGGCAAGAGTTATGGACTGGTAGTTTGAGAAAGATTCTCAAAGAGGTTCTGAAAGGCTGT
>JBAZEQ010000230.1:0-4404 GCA_041653855.1 Ignavibacteria bacterium
AACATTTTGCTGAAACTGATTTTCGGGAAGGTCCTGCATAACTATCAATCGCGGTGTTTCGATAACATCTGCATTATTGTTTTTCTTCGAAGCTATTGAATAAAATGTAACCACAAATATAATATAAATTATTACAGCTCCGATAAGACCTACAATCAAATTCCTGTGCATTAATTCCTTATATAAACGCCAGGGATTTTTTGGACCTAACTTTTCTTCAAGTTTTTCTTCGGGTGTTTTTGAAATATCATTATCTTCAATAGCCTGAGAATCACTGAATTTCTGTATTAAATTTGCAACGAGTGGATTCGGAGTCAATTTTATTTTTTGCGAAGCGGGTGTAACGGTTTCCTCTCCTGCTTTTAAAGGAATGTCCGATTCCAGTGCTGTTACAGCACTGCCTATCGATACAATTATTTCGACTTCCTGCGGTTTATCTTTAGAGTGAATAAAAATTTTATTTGCCTGTGTTTCATTAGAACCGTCCGTATGCACAGCTTCATCCTTGACCGAACAATCAACACTAACCGATTTTTCCGTTACAATAATCACACGTAAAAGATTTTCGTCAACGAGGCTAATCTGGTAATTACTATCTTTTTCTATTTTTTCCTTAATGAAATTGTCTTTTACTTCTTCTGTTTTTTCTTCGGGAATCGGGGTTAATCCGATTGAAACCATTATTTCGACTTCTTGCGGATTTTCTTTCGGATGAACAAATATTTTATTTGTATGCCTTTCACCTGAGCCTTCTGCAAATGAATAATTATCTTTGACTGAACAATAGATGCTTACCAGTTTATTTGTTAATACCCTCGCACGCAAGTGATTTTCGTCAACCAAACTAATCTGGTAATTACTTTTTTTCTTTAATTTCTCTTCAGGCAAATCTATTTTTATCTCTTCTTCATTTGTATCATCAGGAACAGGTATTATTCCTATCGTATGTTCTTCCGGTATAATTTCTTCTTGAAGTTCTTTCTCAATTTCCGGTTCTAAAATTTTTTCTTCCGAAGCCGTATCATCGGTTATTTGCGAAATTTCAGATTCGGGTATAATATTTTCTACGATTTCCCGAAGCTCAACTTTATTATCTTCGGGAATTTCTTCTTTTTCTAAAATATGTATTACTTCTTCCTTTATTTCAGGAATTTCATTTTCCGGAACTTCTTCTTTTATCTTTTTAGGTCTCCCCTTTTTTTTAGGCAAGGGATTATTTTCAGAACCTTCTAAAGAATTATCGTTATTTATATCCGTATTTTTGTCTTTATTTACCAAATTATCAATAATTTTTAGTAATCTTTAATTTAATCAACATAATAATAACATAAAATTCAAAAGTTTAGTGCAAATATTTAATTTTCATAAACATAACTTTATAAATAATATAAACCTAAGTCTTTGCCATCGACGTTTATGCTCAACCTGTATTTTTAAACTACAAAAACTAAAATTTGTTCAGTTTTTAGAAAAATGCTGTTACCTGTGCTTTACCTGTATGTATTACCTGTCTATCCCCTTCTACTCTGCCATCATAATTGACGTTTGCCTGTATATTCTTTGCAATATTGTAATCGAAAACCGCTCTCCAAAAATAACTTTTACCGGCATATTTTCCGTTTGTTAGTTCATATGGAAAATTCAGGTCTGAAGTATTTAATATTATTTCATCCCTTTCAACTTCAAGTCTTATTCTACCCGATGTTGTAAAGGAATAAATGAACCTGAGTATCTGCTGATTTATATCTGCACGTGTACCGATTACAGGATAATAGTCAGTTGCACGCGAGATATTGATTTGCAAACCGCTTTCGATTTGCTGAATCGGTCTGTACGTTAAATCCGAATTCAAACCATTCGAATATATATTTCTGTTGCGGAGTGAATTTACCGGGGCTATGTTCCTGTCTGTTTTATTCACAAATTCAAATTGAGTTGTCATATCATATGTCAATCCGAGTTTTACCCGAACAAGTTTTTGAACATTATATAATCTCTCGTTTCCACTGCTGTACTGGTTAAGCCCGCGTTGCTGGATATACCTTAAAAGCACTGAATAATTTGCATTGTTCTCGAATAAATTAATATCCTGCTGAATCCATTGCACACCGGATATTGTATTCGAATCATTTAAAAAAGTATTCAGCCTGACAAAATATAAATTATTTGTCTCAGAGTCACGGCTTTTTTCCTCGACACGCAGAATCGTTTCCGTCGAAAGGTTATTAATAATATTAGTAAAAATATTATTTCCCGAAAAATTATGATAACGCGAAGGTTTAATATAAATCCTTGCGGAAGCTCTCAAATCGACGGTCGGAAAAAATTGGTCAGTAGGTAAATTCAGCTTAATGTAATTCCCGTCATAATTAACAAGCTGGAATTCATTTTCATCCTGTATGCCGTTTTGATTCAGGTCACCAAGATATATATAATTTCCCTGCCCAATCGGAACAAGAACAAAAAGTTTTTGAATTTTAGCTGTTCGTTCGCTTGTTATATTATAAAGCAAATCAGTTTGTATCGCACTATTAAGAGGAGAAATTCTTACCCTCGAATCCACCAATATTGTTTTTGCATCCGTATTGCCATTTTGTATTGCAAGCTCCGAGTATTCTCTTTTTTGTATCGAGAGACTAAATGAAGAAGACAACCAATTTGTTCCTGCATAAGTGAATCCGTATCTTTGTGTATATAATTTTGATAGATTAAAAAAATAACCCTCATAAACATTGTCATCTTTTCTGTAATTATACTCTGCATATAAATTCAAATCAAAAAAATTATTAAGGACAATTTTCGGGGTCAATTCATCGAATGCAAAACTCTCTGACCGTAAACTATCCCCTAACAATCCGGGTACTTTGTTTTTTCTGCTTTCGCCGTTATACTGGAAAACAAATTCAAGAAAAGTATTGGATAATTTTTTCTCACCGAAAAACTTCCTGTATCCCAGAAATGCATAGTGCTTAATCCAGTTACCGGAAATATTATAATCCGAATTCGAACTGCTTACATTTTCAAAAGAGTACTTGATTTTAGGTAAAGAAAGAGTATCCAGCGGTAATGCCGGATTGTTGAATTCTACAGTTGCAATAGTTCTTTTTGAATCGAAATAGTTTCCCCTTTTCAACTGACCGTAATTTCCACCAACCTTAAAATAATTTCCTATCCCCATATTCAGATATGCTTCTTTGTAATCCTCGGTGCTGACTGAAGTATCCTGTACATCAAAATTCCTGTTAAATTCAACCGAGTTAATTCTATCGAGAGAATTAAACAATTTATTTATCACCCTCTGTTTATATTTTATGTCAATGCTTTTAAAATCGACTCCCATAAGTTTTATATCGTTTTTATTTATTCCAATCGTACCAAATAACGCCACACCTCCATCATTAGTTTTCAAATCCGAAAATTTATTCTTATTCAAATTTGAATATGCAGATTCCAGATTCACATAAAAACTTTTATCTTTAGCAGGGGAATAATCCAGCTTGATATCCGCAAGCTGGTAAGAAGTAGGTGCAGGAAGGAATACTACAGGTGCATAACTTCCCTGGTTAATCCCGATGAAATCATACTGATAAGTGCTTCTGCTTACATAGTCGCCTTTTCCGGAACCAACATTGGAAAATGTAACATTATATATCGCATTGGAATCATTCGGAGCAAACCTGTAGAATGTATAATTATTCTGATTAATTAAAGTATCGATTTTTATATAAGAGCCAATTCCTCTTTTCGTAATGGAATCACGTCCCGCAAGCGTAACACCGGATTTAAATGCTTTTGACGGGTCATTACCTGCATTCCGTAAAATTTCTTTATCGGATTCGGAGAGAGTAAAATCTATTGTCTTATCTTCATTATCAGATTCATTGATATAAGAAAATCCTATGGAAAGTTTTTTCTTGAAAAAATCAAAGCTATTGCTCAATGCAGCAAAAGTTCTGTTGTATTTTCTTTCGGAGTATTCGAAATCAACAACTATTCTTGTTGCATTCGTTACGAGTCTTTTATTCGTAAAAGTAATCTGCCCAAGACCATAGTCAATAGAATAATCCGCCTGTTCACCGCGAGTCATCTGCACTCCGTCTATATAAACTTTTTCCGTTCCTGACAGGACAAGAATATTGATTTCGTTATTTGCTCCTGTCAAACGATAGGGACCCTGGATTCCGTCTGTTCCGTTGAATGAATTTGAATTGTATTTTCCCCGCGAAACTGCACCTGTTAGGAGTATCTTGCCAAAATCGAAATCTCCATACCCTTTTGCACCCTGTATTTTCCTGCTAAAATTCAAAAATTCGGATTGGGGAAATGCAAGGTCAATATCACCTATGGTAGCAGCAAGAGTACTACTTTTTATTTCGATAAACACTTTATCGAGTTCCTGCAATT
>JBAZEQ010000231.1:0-2053 GCA_041653855.1 Ignavibacteria bacterium
AAGCCATCCCGGTGCAGAGAGATTATTTACCGTACCTGTAAATACAGTCGTATGTCCGGTTACATCCCAGTTTCCGGTTGCTAATGTCTCATTACTTACCATTGTCATATAAATCGTAGTCGGACCACTCGTTACTCCCGCCATCGAATTTGATTGGTAGAATTTAATTTTCGAAATGTTTCCTGTTACTCCTATTTCACTTTTTAAATAAATTGCCTGCCATCTCATATAATTATAGTATCTGTCTATTGGATAAGCTTCGGTTGATGTTCCGGTTCCAATTGTAATTGTAACTTGACTAATTATTGTGAACTGATATAATACCGTTGAATCTACATTGTGTCCTGAAGAATTATCTCTTGCGAATATTCTGTATTTGATTATATCGTTATAGTTAACATCATTTTGAACCGAATTAAACGGAGCAGTGAAAGTACTACCTGATGTATTGTTCAGTTTAAAATGTTTTATTCCGTTTGAAGTGGAATTAATATACCACCTGACCCAAACCGAATCGATGCCCATATTATCGGTAACGTTTGCTGTTAGTGTTGCAGGCCAGGAAACCTTTGGTTGATTTGGAAGCTGTGTATGTGTAATAACCGGTTTCACTGTGTCTGTACTTGCTGTGAACGAATAGTAATTTACAGGTGCTTCACCCGGTGCTGTACCACTGAAACCACCGTTATCTTTTGCTTTTATATAATATCTATAATTTGCGGGATTACCATTTCCCGGTATATTTGCAGTATAATTATTCCCGGAAGTGTTAGTCATAACAACACTATCAGTGAAAGTTGTTCCTCTTGTCCAGAATAGTTTTGTTTGTGATGGAACGATAGGTAACCCTTCGGATGTAACAACGCAATTAACTATGTAAGGTCCTGCAAGATTTTCAGTGTTTGGTAATTGCGTATGAGCAATTTCCGGTCCGTATGCTTTTATATAAATTGACGGGTCACCCATACAGTTATACATCTCCATATATCTTTGTATTGTCGGTGTAACACTGCCGTAATATTTATATAATAAGTACTTTCCAAGTACAAAAGAAGGAGAAGTCTTTTTTAATTTTTCTACAAATACAGCCCTGAATATTCTTTTTTCAAGTATATCATCTTCATCCCAGTATGATTCAATTGTTGATCCCCAGTAAACGACCGCACCTTTTGGTCCTCTCACCCAAGTTTCGGAAAAACATTCGGAGTTTATGTAATAACTGCCCGTTAGACATGAGAATACATATGTATAAGGAAAAACCGTATTTGTCAAAGCATTCACCTGGCTTTGATTTAACGGAGGACCGTCCCCCCAGGATGTTTCCGAGCCATGTCCTGAATATATTACAAATGTTTGGTTTGCACTTAATGTGCTTGTTAAACGAGGAGTCGTTGCAGTATCAGTATGACAAAATAATGTTGTATTTGAATAAACCGATGATACAAAAAAACTATCAATACAGAATCTATGTGTTGCTTCTGTAATAGCCCAGTTATCACTGGATGCACAAAACACGTTTTTCTTTGGAAGACCATTTATGGCGTTTTCCATATAAAGTGTTTTATTTATCATATTCGAAAGCTGGGTAGTGTTCTGTATCGGGAATCTTCCTAAAAATACATCTGCAAAAGGGTCGCTTCCCTCGAGGCAGGAATAATTTAAATCCGTATGTGGTGTGTCTTTACCTGTTCCTATCCATTCCGGAATTTTATCTACATCACCGATAAGTAAAACAAATTCCGGTCTCGTTGAAACGTTATTATAGAGATTCTGTATGTATGCTTTGATTGCAGTGTTTGTCGTTCCTGTTACACCTGTGTTTACAACTGTAACTATATAACCCAAACCTGTTTTTTCATTTACAAGCGGCGTTAGTCCTGATTCGAATTCAGGTGCAGTTATTATTAAGTACCTATTTGTTCCTAATGCTTTTGTAGTTGTATAATTCAAAAACATTCCATCATATAATTGATTAAAAGATGAAGTTGGCGCAAATGTCAAAGCAGGCTGTTTTTTTAACTGAATTTTAAAGCTACCCGATTTCGTAATACTT
>JBAZEQ010000231.1:2063-4399 GCA_041653855.1 Ignavibacteria bacterium
GATGGATTGTAATTAAACGGGCAAACCGTAATCATTACTCCTTTTACCCCTGCGATTATAAACGGTTCCGATACTTTTACAAAAGGACCGTTGATATTTCCGTTCGATTGATAATACTTAGTATCAATTGTAAATGGTCTGTCTTCGAGTCTTAGGTTTTTAGACCAGGGTTGCTGAACGGGATAACTCTTATTGCTGAGGATTTGCAAATCTTTAATCTGATTCAATATATTTATAGTCGGAATTTGTTCATCATATGCAATCATTAAACTGAACGAAATTTGCGGAAGATTTGGAAGACCCACATCAGTCGGCTGTCCGTACTGCGGGATAGTAAGATTTGTATAGTTATTTCCCGTAGCTAAAACATTGCTCATATTATAATATGGTAAATCGAAATCTACCCTGTATCCATCGTTTTCTTTCGTTAAAGTTATTCCTTTTGGTTGGTCTTTTGCGTAATTAAATGAGGTTATGCAAACAACTAAAATAAAGGAAAGAAGAATTTTTGAGAAGAAATTTTTCATAATTTTGTGTAAAAATTGAATTTTGTATATAACTTAATATTAGATAAACTTTTACTAAAAAAAAATGGAAAACGAATTGATAATTACTCAAAACTAATAATATTTAAATGATTTATATTAAAAAACCCCTGCTGAGAAATCAACAGGGGTTAATGATTTTCTAACCACTAAACACTAACATCTATTCACTAAAATCTATTTAATAAGTACCATACGCTTTATGTCTACGAATCCATTTGTTTCCAGTCTATAGAAATAGACTCCGCTTGCAAGGTATGAACCGTTAAATTCAATAAGGTAATTACCCGGTCCTTTTATTTCGTTTACAAGAGATTTTATTTCCCTACCCAGAATATCATATATTTTAATAGTTACCAATCCCTGTTTTGCTACCGAATAACTGATTTTAGTAAGTGGATTAAACGGATTTGGATAATTTTGGTTTAATTTGTTCTTATATGCTATTGTATTATTTTTTTGCTTTACAATCTTCAATCTATTTGTCTTATACTTTTGCATAGGATTTAAATAAGAACCAATTCTACCGTTAACTTCAATTACATAATCTCTGATTATAGCATCAGAAGGAAGTTCACTTAATGCTCTGAATTTTAATGTTAACGAATTAGAAAAATCAATTTTGCTATATAAGCTGTCAATTTCAATAACCTTATAAATCTCATCATTTTGTTCGGAATTAAAGGCGCTTAAGAAATTTAATTCCGTAGTAGTAAAACCGGTATAAGATAAGCTCGCAAGAGCAATATATCTTATTTCGTTACCTTTATACCAATCTATATTAATATCGCTGACGGAAAAATCTTCACCACCTGTATTTGTTACAGGTATTGCTGTAATAGATTTGTACTCACGCCTTGAAAAATCTGATGTGAATGTTTCATTTCCTAAATTTGCATTAATAAGACCGTCACAGTTTTTTTGAAAAGAAACAGCGTTTGGATTCCATTTTAAATCTGCTATAATTCCGGGATTAATAATATTATTATTGTCAAAAGCTGCATTTAAATGGTCTAATGTATCACTTTGAACTGTACCTTTACTACTTATGTGGAATTGAATATCACGAGTTATTTCATTTTCATTTAAATATGCTTCCTTAACGGATAAAACCGAAGCACTATCGAAAATTGTAATTTGATTATCCTCCGTTATACAAATTTTTGTCCCTATCGGATGGTCAACTGCGTACAATTTAATACTGTTTATAAATGAAGTATCTGTAGTTGTCTCACCGATGCTTAAAGTAATTGTACTATCTATTATTCCCGGGGTCTTACTTAATACATATCTGTCTGTAATATCCTGACCGATGTATTCAGGAAATTTTGACTTGTTTAGAAGATTATTATCTATCTGAGAAACCGATTCTGCATCTTCAACGAATAACCATGGACAACCGTTGTTAGAAGAATTTGTTATTTCAAACCATTCGTAATCAAATTGACCATAAGGATCTTCAGCTTTACAACCAACATGTACCTTACTGGGAAATATTGGTATAGAATTGTATGTCACTGTTACAAGATTTCCATTAGGTGTAAGGGTTACAGCACTAGGTGGATAAATAGAACCTTCCAAACTCCATGTATATTGAATCGGTCCGGTTCCTTTCTTGAGATTACATTTGAATGTTGTGGGGCGATATTGATATACAGTATGAGGATCAGGAGTAAATCCTGAAATTTCAGGTGCATAATACCCAAAAGCTAAATGATATGCTATTGCAGCTTCATTAAGGCGACATGGCACCCATCTTTCTCTGCTTTCTGGAGGATAACTTGGTATGTC
>JBAZEQ010000232.1:0-4375 GCA_041653855.1 Ignavibacteria bacterium
ATGGTATTCAACGAGTATACAACCGGTGCAAGCAATGACATTGAAAGAGCGACTTCGATAGCAAGAAAAATGGTATGTGAATACGGTATGAGTGAAAAGCTTGGACCAATTACGTATGGAAACAAGTAGGAAGAAGTATTTCTAGGAAAAGAATTACACGAACATAAGAATTACAGTGAAACCACACAGATATTAATAGATGATGAAATTAAGAAAATTGTAGAGACAGGAATGCAAAGAGCGGAAAAGATTTTAAAGGATAATATAGATACGATGCACAAACTTGCGGAAGTTTTATTAGAGCGGGAGATTCTCGATGCGGAAGAGATTGATCTTGTGATGCAGGGGAAGAAATTACCACCTGTTGAAAAAGAAAATAATAATTCGAATTTACCAAAGGACAGTAAAACAAGCGATAATAAACAAAATCCTAAAGCACAAGATACGCTTGCTTTAGCGAATTAATACTTATTATTCTGCCTCATATTTTTGGAAGATAAAAATAATAAAATAGGGCTAAAGAATGAACTGCTGAGAAAAGCAATTCATTTAAGTTCTGTAATTATTCCAATTTCTTATTATTACATCGAGAATAATATACTTCTAATAGTTGTAGGTACCGGTACATTATTTATGATATTGCTGGATGTTTTTAGAAAAATATTTCCGACTGTAAATGAATATTATGTAAAAGTAATAGGATTTGTGTTAAGAAAAAAAGAGGTAAATGTTAAAGAGCATATTCTAACGGGAGGAACATATTATGCCATAGGAATATTTCTTCCGTTACTTTTATTTGAAAGGGAAATAGCTTCAACCGCAATTTTGATTATGATAATTTGTGATTCTTTTGCAGCATTGATTGGAAAGAAATTTGGCAAACACGGTTTATGGAATAAAACGATAGAAGGTTCGATTACGTTTTTTATAGTGGGATTAATAATAGTAATATTAACTCCGAAAGTTACGAATAGCCATACTGAATATATATACGCAATTATTGCTTTGTTAATAGCGACATTGATAGAAGCTTTACCATTTGAAATAGATGATAACATTACAATACCTGTTTCATTCGGAATTATTTATACAATATTTTTATATTTTATTTAAAGGAGAGAAATGTCATTACGAGCAGGAATAGTCGGATTGCCTAACGTAGGAAAATCAACACTTTTCAATGCACTCACAGAAACACAGAATGCAGAAGCATCGAATTACCCGTTTTGCACGATAGAGCCGAATGTGGGAACGATAATAGTTCCAGACGAAAAGCTCGATAAATTATTGGAAATTTATAAATCGAAAAAAATTGTTCCGAGTACAATAGAATTTGTAGATATAGCCGGATTAGTAAAAGGAGCGTCGAAGGGTGAGGGACTTGGAAACCAATTTCTCTCGCACATAAGGGAAATAGATGCTATAATTCATATTGTAAGGTGTTTTGAAGATGAAAATATTATGCATGTGAACAATAAAATAGACCCTGCATCCGATATAGAGATTGTTGAAACGGAATTAATTTTAAAAGACCTCGATACACTCGATAAAAGAATCGATAAGTTATCTAAAACATTAAGGATTGCTGAAAAGAATCAAAAAAGGGAGTTAGAATTACTTGAAGGATTAAAAGTGCATTTGTCAAACTCAAGACTTGCACATTATTATACAAAAGAATTATTCCCTGAGGACAGAGAGATTGTAAGTACACTAAGATTACTAACAGATGTACCTGTGCTATACGTTGCAAATGTAGATGAAAAAAATGTAATGGGAAATGAATACACAAAAAAGGTACAGGAGATTGCACAAAAAGAAGGCGAAAGATGCATTACACTTTCAGTTCAGATTGAATCCGAAATAGCAAATTTAGAGACAAAAGAAGAAAAAATGATGTTTTTAAAGGACCTTGGGCTTGAAGAATCGGGATTGAGCAGATTAGTAAAAGAGAGTTATAAACTATTAAACCTGATTACATTCTTTACAGCGAATGAGAAAGAATTACACTCCTGGACAATATTAAACGGGCTTAAAGCACCGCAGGCAGCAGGGAAGATTCACACGGATTTTGAGTATGGTTTTATAAGGGCTGAGATAATGAAATATAAAGATATTATTGAATACAAGAAAGAATCTATTGTAAAGGAAAAAGGTCTGATACACGTAGAAGGAAAAGATTATATTATGGAAGACGGTGATATAGTATATTTCAGGTTTAATGTGTAAAGAATTATTGAATTCCCATTAAACGTAAGCCATTAACTGTTATAAAAGTAAGTAAATAAGCGACCGATGTAAAAGTTATAACTTGTATTATCGGGATTTTCCATCCACCAGTTTCTTTTTTAGTTATTGCTATTGTAGAGATGCATTGAAGAGCAAATATAAAGAAAACAATTAAGCCAATAGCGGTTGATGTAGTAAAAAGATTATTTCCCGTACTTTCAATTTTAGCTTTATTCATTTTATTAACTATAGATTTTTGCAAATCCAAATCATCTTTATCCGTAACTTTTAAAATTAAGGCTAAAGAGCTTACAAAAACCTCCCGTGCAGTAAAAGTTGCAATTAAAGACACTCCAATACGCCAATCCATTCCAATCGGTTTCATAACGGGCTCGAGAACTTTTCCGAAATTAGAAGCATACGAAGTGGAAATTCTTTCTGAATTTGTTTTCTGTTCGATTTCCTGCTGTGTAAGATTTTGTGAGACTTTAATATCAGGATTCGTATTTGGGAAATATGTTAGAAACCATAAAATTGTAGAAAATATTAATATAATAGGACCGGCTTTTTTAAGATATTGATTAGCATTTACGAAAGTGTTTTTTAGGACAAAATTAAATTTAGGAATTCGGTATGCAGGGAGTTCCATAATAAAAGAAGATTTATCAGAGACGTTAAATATTTTTGGTATAAACCTGTTCATAACACCGGAAACTATAACAGTGCTTACAATACTGAATAAATAAATAACAGCGAGAATTATTCCGCTTTTAAACGGTCTACCGGGAAATAAAAATGCAACAAGCAGGGAATAAACAGGAAGCCTTGCACTGCAACTAAGCAGGGGAATAATAAAAATTGTAAGTAATCTCTCTTTTTTATTTTGAATAGTTCTTGCCGCCATAATAGCCGGAATAGCACAGGCGAAACCCGAGAGCATAGGTACAAAGGAGCGACCATTAAGACCGATTTTTGAAAGAGGTCTATCCACAAGCATAGCACCGCGTGCGAGGTAGCCTGTATCTTCGAGAAATCCGAGTATAAAAAATAGAATTAGAATCTGCGGAAGAAAAACCATCACAGAGCCAGTACCTGAGATTAATCCGTCCGCTAAGAAATGTGATATGACAGTATCACCGAGAAATGAATGCACATTTGAAGAGAGAAAAGAAAATGTATAATCAACAAGATTCATCATAGGTGTAGATAGCCAGAATATAGAAGTAAATGTGAGTGCTACAATGGCAATGAATATCAAAATTCCCCAGTATTTATGCAAAAATATTTTATCATACTTTAGAGTTTTAACATCAAGTTTATACCTTGAGGCAGGGGAGTTGAGGATTGTTAACTGTTCGTTGAGTTTATTTATATCGATATTTATTTTAAATATTACTTCCTGCTCAATATTACCTGTTATCTTGAAAATTTCAAGTAAATCATCTTCTTTAAATCTTTTTTTAATAATTTCGGTCGGTATATCGGAAATGATATGCAAGTTAAGTTTGAGACAATCGACGAGTTCTTCTAATCCTTTACCAGTACGACCATCAACTTTTACCACATCGAATCCAATTTTTTCTGATAATTTTTTTTCTGAAACATCATATCCTTTTTCGTTCAAGATATCTGTCATTGTAAGTACAACAATGACCTTAAATCCGGATTTAATAATTTGTTCGACGAGGAAAAGATGTCGAGAAAGCTGTGAAGAGTCAACCGTGATTAATACAAGGTCAGCAATTCCAAATTCCGGATGAGAGAAAAAAGAATCAACTGTTACTTTTTCATCGGGAGAGTTTGGTGTTAAGCTAATTATGCCGGGAGTATCGAGAAGTTTTGCATTAATATCGAATGATTTACGAAATTCGGAAGAGGAATATTCAACCGTAGCACCCGGGTAATTGACAGTACGGAAATTTTGACCGCTTAGATAATTGAAAATTGTAGTTTTGCCTGAATTCGGAGGACCGATGAGGGAAATTAATTTTGTATCAGTTATTATTTTTTTTACAGTCATTCGTATTTACTTATTTTACCGCAAAGAACGCAAAGAAGAGCGTCATTTTAGTTTCACATTTATACATTTTGCATCTGATTTTCTTACTGCAATTAAAGTTCCTCTTATAGAAAATTGAATAGGGTCTTT
>JBAZEQ010000233.1:0-4335 GCA_041653855.1 Ignavibacteria bacterium
TTTAAATTAACTACCCTATTCTGTCATTCCGGAATGCTCCTGTCCGGAATCCATAGTCCTTTCTTTCTCCCTGATTAATATCAACTCTTTCATTTCCTTATACTCTTCTCCGCTCACTAAATCATAAAATAAATCTCTCCACTCTTTATTTTCTTTTTCTATTAACCTGATTTTCCATTTCCTATGCCACTCCTTCAATGCTTTTTCCCTTCTTATTGCATCATTTACATAATTATAAGTCTCATAATAAACCAATTTGCAAACATCATATTTCGCTGAGAATCCTTTAATAATTTTTTCCTTATGCTCAACCATTCTACGAATTAAATTATTCGTAACACCAATGTATAATGTCCCTTTTATCTTACTTGCCAATATATAAACATAATAATTTTGATTTTTCATTTTCTTATTTATTCTGTTCTGTGGATTCCGGACTAAAACATTCCGGAATGACAGAAGTACTGGGTTTTATTTGACCAGCACCATTCTCCTCGTTTCAGTAAAATCTCCAGCTTTCAATTTATAAAAATAAACTCCGCTTGGATATTCCGAAGCGTTCCAACTTACTTCATACTCGCCGGGTGATTGTTTTTCGTTTACAAGTGTTGAAATTTCCTTTCCAAGTATATTATAAATTTTCAGAGTAACAAACCTTTGTTTGTCATCCCCGAATGCTTTAGTCGGGGATCCAGTTGAGTCCCGAACGACATTCCTCCTACAAATCTCCTAGCCCAGATAAGCTGACCGGTTGGTTTATATTTTACAATTGAAAAACCTTGAGGTAGTACATCATCCATACCTGTTGCTATTATATTTCCAACCGAGTCCAATGCCATCGAGCAAGGGAATATATTGCTTGTACTTGTAACATTATATAACGCTGCCCATTCGAGATTAACTTGAGAATAGGAATTCTGAATAAATAAATAAAATAGTAATAATATTAAAAAATACTTTTTCATAAATAGAGTACAGAGTATTTATTTATTTTATTATTATTTTACAATATTCGAACCGAATAATCAATTACTATTTTTTGCACGCTTAACGTTTAAATTTCAATTTTCCATTTATTCAAACCTTCAGATTAGATATATTTGTATATGAAAAACAAATACTTGGTTACAGCAGCGTTGCCGTATGCTAACGGCTATTTACACCTCGGACATATTGCAGGAGCATATCTGCCTGCGGATATTTTCGTAAGATTTAAAAGACTTTGCAATGAAGATATAATTTTCATCTGCGGCTCGGATGAACACGGAACGGCAATAGAAATTTCCGCTATGAAGGAAAAAGTTACCCCAAAAGAAATTATCGACAGGTATCACTTCGCAAATAAAAAAGCATTCGAAGACCTCGGAATGAGCTTTGATATTTATTCAAGAACATCAAACGAAATTCACCACAAGACATCACAGGATTTCTTTTTTAAATTATATAATCAAGGAATACTTTTAAAAAAAACCGAAAAGCAACTTTACTCCGAAAAAGATAAAAGATTTTTAGCGGATAGATTCGTTGAAGGCACATGCCCTATTTGTGGTTATGAAGAAGCACGCGGAGACCAGTGCGAAAGCTGCGGAAGTAATCTTTCCCCGCTCGAACTGAAAAACCCGAAATCGAAAATATCAGGTGATACACCGGTTATTAAAGAATCTGTAAATTTTTATTTCCCTCTTGAAAATTTTCAACCGAAACTCGAAGAATGGCTCAAAACTAAAAAAGACTGGAAAGCAAACGTTAAAAATTATTGCGAAGGATGGTTTAAGACTGGTTTAAAAGACAGGGCTATTACAAGAGATTTGGATTGGGGTGTAAAGGTTCCGATAAAAGATTATGAAGGAAAAGTTATTTATGTTTGGTTCGAAGCACCTATCGGATACATCTCCGCAACAAAAGAACTTTTTATAGAAAAAAACTCACCCGATAAATGGAGAGATTACTGGTTCGGAAAAGATACTAAGCTAATTCACTTTATTGGGAAAGATAATATAATTTTTCACGCACTTGTATTCCCTGCAATGCTAATGGCTCACGGTGATTTCGTTTTACCTGATAACGTTCCTGCAAATGAATTTCTGAATCTAGAAGGCGGAAAACTCTCTAAGAGCAAAGGACACGGAATACTTGTAAAAGATATAGTAAAAGATTTTAATCCCGATGTCGTCAGGTATACACTCGCTACGAACCTCCCTGAAAATAAAGATGCAGACTTCAGCTGGGATGATTTCCAGACAAAAAATAATAATGAGCTTGCGGCAATACTTGGAAATTTTATAAACAGGACTGTGGTATTTGCAAAAACAAAATTCGATAATAAAATCCCTACAAGAAATACTGATGGTGATGTGATTTTAGATGCCGTTAAAAACCAAAGTAAAATTGTATCCGATTGCTATGATAGTTACAGATTTCGTGATGCATTAAACGAAACGATGAATGCAGTTCGTGCGGCAAATAAATATTTCAACGACAGCGAGCCGTGGAAAGTGATAAAAGAAGATAAAGAAAAATGCGAAAATATAATTAACAACTGTTTGCAAATATGTTATTCGATTGCAATTTTGATTTCACCTATATTACCTTTTACTTCTGTAAGAATATTGAAGATTCTGAATACAGATAAGACCGATTTTGAATGGAGTAAAATCGGGGACATTATTTTAAAAAATAATTCTGACTTGGGAGAAAACGAAATTTTATTCCCTCAGCTTGAAATAAAAGCTGAAGAAAAATCTCAACAGGAAAATGTCATTACCGGCGAAGAAATTGATATAGATTATTTTAAGAAAATAAAATTAAGAACGGCAAAAGTACTTGAATGTGAAAACGTCCCGAAAAGTAAAAAACTCCTTAAATTACAATTAAAAGTCGGAGATAAGACGAAGCAGATAGTTGCCGGAATAGCAGAGCATTACAAACCCGAAGACTTAACAGGAAAAACCATTATTGTAGTAGATAATCTAAGGAAGACGAAATTGATGGAAGTCGAATCGGAAGGAATGCTTCTGGCTGCTAAGAAAGATGGAAAACTTGCTATTGTTATTCCTGAAAAAGAAATTGAAGATGGTGGAGATGTTAGCTGATAAATCCTAAATACTAATATCTAAATACTAAACAAATACTAAAATACAAATCCTAAAAAATACTAAAAAAATAATTATTATTTAGGATTTATGATTTGTTTAGGATTTAGAATTTCGAAATTAGAAATTTTTAAAATTGAATTATAAATTTAAAAAAAGAAATTACGATTTATACTCTCGCACATTTCTAATGGGCATAATTAATATTACTCCTGATTCTTTTTCTGACGGTGGAAAATATTTTGACGGGAAAATAAATTACGACAAAATTCTCGAGGATGCACTCAAAATGGAAAAGGACGGAGCTGATTTTCTCGACATAGGCGGTGAATCCACAAGACCGGGAAGTGAAAAAATATCTATAGAAGAGGAACTCGAAAGAGTAATTCCTGCAATAGAACTTATAAGAAAATATTCCGATACCCCAATTTCCATTGATACATATAAAAGTGAAGTTGCAGAAGAAGCATTAAAAGCCGGAGTAGACATTGTGAATGATATCAGCGGATTCAGATTTGATGAAAATATGGCAAACGTAACTGCAAAACACAAAGCAACGTGTATATTGATGCATATAAAAGGAACTCCGAGAGATATGCAAATAAATCCTGAATATAAAAATGTTATCGAGGAAGTTTATAATTATTTATCAGACTCGATAAAAATTGCAGAGAGTGCAGGAATTAAACAAATTATTACAGATGTTGGAATAGGTTTCGGGAAAAATCTTCAAAATAATTTAGAATTAATAAAGAATCTTTCCGAATTTAAAAAGCTTGGATATCCAATACTTCTGGGGGTTTCAAGAAAACGATTTATAGATAATATTTCCCCGGCATCGGTGAACGAACGACTCGAAGGAACAATTGCAGCAAACGTTTCAGGAATATTAAATGGTGCGAACATTATTCGTGTTCATAGTGTTTCAGAGAATAAAAAAGCGGCACTAATAGCTGATAAACTGAAATAAAATGGGAAAAGAAGACAACAAACCTGAAAATTACGAAGTAGCTGAACTCGATATACTTGGGATGAGTTGTGTGAATTGTGCAAACAGCATAAAGACTTATCTCACAAAGGTTGATGGAGTATATAATGTTGAAGTGAATTTCACATCCGAAATCGCTGGTATTGAATATGACCCGAATAAAATTTCCAAAAAGGAAATAATTACGGATATAAGAAAAATGGGTTATGATGTTATGGAAGATGAGGATGAAGATGAATTTGAAAAAGTGAAGAA
>JBAZEQ010000234.1:0-4316 GCA_041653855.1 Ignavibacteria bacterium
CGTTTATAGCGGTTTTCATAAAATTGGTTGTAGATACGCCCGGTATTTCAACGGGATACTGGAATGCAAGGAATATTCCTTCTCTTGCCCTGTCTTCGGGAGAGAATTCAAGTAAATTCTTCCCTTCGTAAATCACTTCACCACCGGTAACCTCGTATCCGGCTTTTCCTGCTAATACAGATGCTAATGTAGATTTACCCGAACCATTCGGACCCATAATAGCGTGAACTTCACCTGCTTTTACTTCAAGGTTTAAACCTTTCAGAATTTCTTTTCCTTCTACATTCGCTTTTAAATTTCTTATTGTAAGCATTCTTATAATTTCTTGATTAATATTTTTATTATTAAAATTTTTATTCTTTATATAATGTCAAATGTAAATCGTGAATAATCAGACATTTTTAATTTAACATTTGCGCTCTTTGCATCCGCCGTGGCGGATAACATTTATAATTTAACATTGCTCTACCCTACGCTTCCCTCAAGCGATATTGCAAGAAGTTTCTGTGCTTCTACTGCAAATTCCATCGGGAGTTGATTCAAAACTTCTTTTGCATATCCGTTAACAATCAAAGCCACTGCGTCTTCCTGTGATATTCCACGCTGATTACAATAGAACATTATCTCTTCGCTTATTTTTGAAGTCGTTGCTTCATGCTCCACTGTTGCAGAGTTATTATTTATATCAAAATAAGGAAATGTATGCGCACCGCATTTATCACCCATCAGGAGTGAATCACACTGAGAATAATTTCTTGCATTCTCAGCATTTTTAGAAACTTTTACAAGTCCACGATAACTGTTCTGACTGAAACCTGCCGAGATACCTTTGGAAACAATTCTGCTCTTCGTATTTTTACCGAGATGAATCATCTTTGTACCCGTATCGGCTTGCTGATAATTATTTGTCATAGCAACCGAATAAAATTCTCCGATAGAGTTATCGCCTCTTAAAATGCAACTCGGATATTTCCACGTTATCGAAGACCCTGTCTCCACCTGTGTCCAAGAGATTTTTGCATTCTTATAACAAATTCCTCTTTTAGTTACAAAATTATAAATTCCGCCTTTTCCATTCTTATCACCGGGATACCAATTCTGAACGGTTGAATATTTTATTTCGGCATTATCGAGAGCAATTAACTCCACAATTGCGGCGTGCAATTGGTTTTCATCTCTCATCGGAGCAGTGCATCCTTCGAGGTAACTAACGTAAGCACCCTCATCAGCTATAATCAAAGTTCTTTCAAACTGTCCCGTATTCGCCGCATTAATTCTGAAGTATGTGGAAAGTTCCATCGGACACCTTACACCTTTTGGTATATATACAAAAGAGCCGTCGCTGAATACTGCCGAATTTAATGCTCCGAAATAATTATCTTGCGGAGGAACTACCGAACCAAGATATTTTTTTATAAGTTCGGGATGAAATTGTATCGCCTCGCTGATTGAACAAAATATTATTCCAAGGTCATTTAATTTTTCTTTGTAAGTAGTAGCAACCGAAACACTATCCAGCACCGCATCTACAGCAACACCGGCAAGAAAATTTTGCTCGACTAAAGGAATTCCGAGTTTATCGTATGTTTTTTTAATTTCAGGGTCAAGTTCATCGAGTGAATTTAGTTTTTTTGCACTCTTTGGTGCCGAATAATATATTATATCCTGATAATTTATCGGGGGATATTTTACATTAGCCCATTTGGGCTCTTTCAAAGTCAGCCAATGTTTGTATGCTTTTAGTCTCCACTCGAGCATAAACTCAGGTTCATCCTTTTTCCTTGATATAAACTCAATAGTTTTTTCGCTCAATCCCTTTGGCAGGGTGTCGAGTTCGAAGTCATCCGTAAATCCGTATTTATATTCACCCTCTACAAGTTGTTCTAATATTTCTTCGTTTTCTGAATTATCTGCCATATTTTTTTAAAGCTGTGTTTTTACTAAGTTTTTTAAACTGGACTAAATTAGTCGTATTTCTTTTCAAAAAAAAGTCAGATATTTTAAGTCTGACTTTATTTTATAAATAAAAACAGTTTACAGTTGCAAAAAGTTCATAATATCTCTTAATATTTCGATAGATTGATTGCTTTACTCTCGAAAACTGGCGGAATATTAATTCTCATACTTTGACCGCTTTTCACAACAGTAGCCCCAATAAAGTTCTCTGATACAGAACCGTTCGTTCTTTTATAATTCACTACCCACAAATCATTTGGAAAATTTAATAGTGATGTAATATATGCAGGCAAGTTTAAAGTACCAAGTGCGGGAATTAAGAACATATTAACAGTTTTATTCGTACCGGACACAAAAAAAGACTGACCATTACTTGTACTTGCAGACGGAAAGAATAAAGAATTAAATTTAATAATCGGATTAGATGAATACGAATATCCGTAAGCAGTATCACTGTTAACAATTTCGCTTGAAGATGTACTTATAAAAAAATTGGTGTTGTTTATCATAGACAAAGCACCCGAAATAATATTTTTGGCGGAAGTATCCGCGATTAAATTTAGTAAAGTACTTAAATTAAAAATCGATGTTAACTCTATACAATCTCTTGCACCCGGCAGGGGATTTGGCGTATAAACGGCAAGTGAGTCTGCTACCCCGGGTTTTTTAAATATGTAAAGCCATGCTCCGATTTGATTTGGATCGGACAATATAGTTAAACCCGTTATATCCGTTTTGCCTGCGTCGGTTCCATCGAATAAAACGTTTTTTCCAAATATCATTACCAGCTTAACGCTGGAACTGTATTTTCTCTGCGCCTGTGCAAAAGCGGAGTCGAGGCGGTCTTTTGCAGTGATTTTATTCGAGATTATATCATTTATCACGTTTGTTGCCGTATCCGAACAGGAATAAAATATCGATGCTGTCAATAAAATTAAAAAAAACATTTGAATTTTTTTCATATATTTTATTTTTTAACAAAATAAAGATATTTAGATTTATATACTACATATTTTGGATTCTATTTTAAAATGTTTTGCTCAATTATTTATATTGATTTATACGTATCTAATATTTATATTTATACGTATAAAACAAAAATATGCAGACGAAACTAACATTAAAATTAAATAAAGACTCGATTTTAAGGGCTAAGAATTACGCTTACAAAAACAGCAGGAGTCTGTCTAAAATAGTCGAAGACTATTTCGATAATCTTACGCTTGAAAAAGACACAAAACAAAAAAACGTATCAAAATTAGTTAAAGAGCTTAAAGGAGTTATTTCTTTACCTAAAAATTATAACAGAAAAAAAGATTATACGGAATATTTATTTAATAAATATAAATAATGGTCGAAATATTTGTAGATACCGATGTAATTCTGGATTTATTTATCGATAGAAAACCTTTCAGCCTTTATTCAGAGCAATTATTCGGGCTTGCCGATAAAAAATACATAATAATTTATATTTCCTCTTTGTCCTTTTCTAATATATTTTATATTATTAGAAAATTCGAAAGTTCCAAAAAAGCTTATGAAATATTAAGAAAATTAAAGACAATTGTATCTGTACTTTCAGTTGACGAAAAAATAATTGATTTAGCACTCACATCTGAGTTTAATGATTTTGAAGATGCAATTCAGTATTTTGCAGCAAAGGAAAACGGAATTGAAATTTTAGTTACAAGAAATATTAAGGATTATAAAAAAGCGAAAATAAAAGTTATTAGCTCGGATGAATTTTTAAGAACTAAAGGATTTATTAAATAGTTTTATTACAGTCCTTATGTCAATTTTTCTGTTTTTAACCTCATTCATAAACCCTATTTTTGACTAAATCAAAATTCAATATGAAAAAAATATTTTATCTCTTCTTCTTTTCATTTTTTTTCTCTTCTTTTATATATGCACAAACAGATAACATTAATCTCGAAGACCTCTGGCTCAAAGGGAAATACAAAACACAATCCCTCGGAAACATAATTCACTTGAATGATGGCGAGCATTTTGTAATGAGGGATAGCCTAAAAAACATTGTTGAATATGAATATTCAACCGGTAATCCGACAAAGATACTTTTGTCTATGGAAGATTTTGTTTCTGTATCAGGATTATCTTCCGCATCTATCGAAGATATTTCGTTTAGTCCCGATGAAAAATATCTTTTACTTGGTACCGAATCTACAATAATATACAGGTATTCGGTATCCTATAAATTTTTAATTTGGAATATCAATAATAAAACTGTAAAACCTTTATCAGATAAGGGTTCACAAAGACTCGCAACATTTTCACCACAAGGTGATAAGATTGCATTCGTGAGAGGGAATAATATCTTTGTTAAAGATTTTGGTTCC
>JBAZEQ010000235.1:0-4314 GCA_041653855.1 Ignavibacteria bacterium
AACGCAACATTAACAAACTTAAAAAAAGCAATCAATCTCGAAGCAGGGGCAGGAACGTTTTATGGAACAAGTACAGTAATTCATCCAACAGTAACAGCAATATCAGTTGTAGGTGATGTATTAACAGTAAGAGCTAAAACAATCGGTAGTGTTGGAAACTTGATTGTAACTTCTCTTGTAAGTGCTTTAAATGTTTATTGGGGATGGACTACATTGGTAGATGGAACGGACAGCGAACAAACAGGAATTGAAATGTATTTTAAAAAGATAATCAATCACGGAACAAAACTAACAACAAAAATCCCGGATATGTTCTTTATGAGTTTTGAAGCTGAGAACACTGAAAGTACAGGAGTGTTGGATGATGCACTGTTTAATTTAAAAGTGATAGGATATACAGAAAAAGGGAGTAAAGAAATCTACAACAGAACATTCAGCACAGTAAAAGGTGGATTACAGGCAATTGTAAAAGAAATATTATACAGTATAAGAAAACGATGCAACTATTATACACTTGAACTCTCGATGAGTACAAGCGAAAGTGAAAATGTAAAACGATTAAGAATCTATGATTTATCAAGCAAAGCACTTTTAACAGGTCATAAATTAACGAAAGCATAAGGAGATAAAACGATGCCTTTACCTTTAATGCCTTTAATAATGGGTGGGTCAGCACTACTCGGTGGAATAGGAAATCTTTTCGGTGGGAAAGACGAATACAATGAAGAACTTATCAACAAGTATATGGCAAATATGGAAAACAGAAAAGCTAAAAGAAAAAAACAAGCTGAAGATGAAGAAATAAAACTGAGAAGATATAACGAAGCAATGAAACATTTTGCGATGTCAAAAGCATCACAAAAAGCTGCTGAACTCGGGGTCAACACACCAAATCAGGTATATGCGAATGATATGGCAGGAGATACCGAAATGTATAAATCTATATCGGATATCGGTCTTTCAAAAGACAGGGACATAGAAGAAATTGACAATCAAATTGCAAATGCAGAACTCAACAAACCATATCAAGAACCTGCAATAAGTAAATTTCTTGGCGGAGCAATAAGCACAGCAAGTACAGTTGGAAAGTTTATGCCTTTATTTATGGACCCGCTTGGTGGTGGTAAACCTGCTATGGGCGGTGGCGGTGGAACAGGCAGCAATAATGTTGAAGGTATGGATTTAATACAAAAATATGCTCCTGATGTAAATAATATTCGTATGGATGCAACTAACGATATTATAACCGATAATCCTGTTATAAATCCGATTCCAAAAGTTACAGAGGGAACAGGTACAGGGCAGGGATTTGAAGGTGATGGATTATCGAATGATTTATCAAATGCACTTGGCGGAAAAAAGAAAATGGCAGATAAAGGCAAAAAGTTATTAAAGTTTTACGATCCTTCTGCTTACTCGTTAATGAAAATGGGAAAAGACGGAAACAAAGAACTCGTTGATTACTATGCGAGTTTATATTCATAATAATTTTAAATTACAAAACAATGGGCGGTGTAACCGAATTCGTAGACAAATACAGGGACCATATACAAGGAGTATTTGAAGTCGGCAGTGATGTTAAAGCCACTAATAATCTCGAAAAATATATGAAAGACCTGGAAGAAAGAAAAGCAGACCACGACAGGATTCAAAAGTTTCAGGATATAACTATGAAACTTGGGCGGTTAGATAAGAATACACTACCAAAAACAAAAAAAGTAGCAATTGAGACTTTTGCAAACACAGATATACCGGAATTTAAGAATACAGAATTTGCAAAAAAGTATGATGAATATTTAACTTCTTTATCAAAAACAGGTGAAGATGGGAAACCTATTCCCGGTCAATACTTCACAAATCCAAAAGACGTAGATACTTTCTTAAAAGAGCATCCCGAATCAGAAAAATTAGTAGAAGAACTAAGAACAAAGAATTTCTACAAACCAACGGAAAAAGAAGTTACAATGACAGGCAATGAATGGGAACAGAATATGTTTAAAACAATCGGAGTTACACCGGAAGAAGCAGCTTGGTATAAAGAAGAAATGCAAAAGAAACGTGATAACGATGTAAATAATCATAATCAGAAAATTGTAAGAATGGTAGCAGAAAGATTACCCGGATTAATGTCTCAGGGAAGTTTAAAAAACACATACGCTGAAATGTTTGGAAATATAGCAGGAACATATATGTTAGAACAACCGAAATACACTGAACCGAAGAAAAAGAAACTCGATGATTACAGTACAGCAGAATTAAAAAATTTTAGTGCGGAACAGGTATTAACTCAATTCAATTCGACAGATGCGTTTAAACATATTTGGGATTTCAACGACAAAGCAAGAGAAGAAATATTTAAACAATTCCCGAATTGGAAAGAGCAGGATAAAAAAGTATGGAAGCAGGAAGAAATTGACAAATTAACTCTCGAAGATTTGGAAAAAATGACTACGGAAGAAATTGATGATATATATAATTTCCTTCCTCTTGCAGTAAAACAGGAGTGGGAAGCAAAGCACTACGAACAGGACACAAAATCGAGCAGAGGACCCGGGGGAAAGGGTAAAAAATTCAGTTTTGATTTCCCGACAATTGGTGAAGGAGCTTTTTATGAAGATGCTTACAAATATCTCATAACAAACGGAATGGCAGGAGATAAACCTGAATCATTAAAAAAATACTCAAAAGAGCAATTAGAACAATTAAAAAATGAACTCAGTAAAGAAAAAGACTTTGAATCAGCGAAAAAGAATTTTAATAAAATAATCGGAAAAATTAACACAGGAAATCGCATAACAAGTGTTAGAAAAGAAAGCGAAGGTGATTTTGATAATTACTTCAATAAAGTAATAACTCCGTATTTATCTAAAAACAAAAATAAAGGTGTTGATTTAACCGAACAAAAAGATATTGCAAGTAAGCAATTTGTAGAAATAAAAAAGAGTTTAAGCGGAGTTATAGCAAGACGAGACACACAAGCACTCAATAAAGCATTAAACGACTTTATGGATTGGATGGTACAGAATAAATTTGATGGTAGTGTTATAGAAGAAATGTACAAATACATCGAGAGGGAAGTTAGCAAATACATTAAATAATGGCAGAAGAAAACAAAATAAATAGTTATCTTGAAATGTTCGGTAATACCGGTACGGATTTAATGCCCGATGATTCGGACCCGGATAAAAAGAAAAAAAGCAAAGGATTTAAAGTTACTCCATTTAAATTTTCTACTGATGTTGAAGATGCAATAAAAAAAAGTCAACCAAACCAACAACAAATAGAAAGATTTCAAGAGATATTCAATACTGCAATGCCTATTATAAAAGCAAAAGAAAGTGTTGATGAATTACGAAATTTAAAAGAAATGGAGAGACAGGAAGAATTAAAACCTGAAAACCTTATTCAAAATATTATAAGCAAACAAGACGTAGGTAACGAAAGACCACTTGAAACTTCTGTAACAGAAACTCCCGAAAGCATAAAATCCCTGACCAATGAAATGGCAATAGAAAGAGTAGAAGCTGAAAAAAACAGATTAAAAAGTTTAGTTGAAAAATATCCCGAAGTTAAAAAGTATTATGATGCAAAAGGTATTTCCCCTGAAGGGAATATGAATAAAATTGATGTTGATAAAAATGGTAAAGTTATATTTGAATCGGATATGAACGATGATTATTTTAAAAATTTAAATAATGAATTAAGTGAAGCAAAAAGCCAAAATATAACAGCTTTACTTAAAGAAATAGAGAATAAAGGTTTACGATTACCACCTGCGGTAGTAGAACAAGGATATGATGAAATAATGAAATATTTAGGACAACAAAAAACAGGTGGATTAGAAAATATCATTTATCAAAATTTTACAAAGCCATATTACACAGTTGAAAAAGGAATAGAAAACATACTCGGATTAACAGGAAAAAAACTATTTGGATTAAATTATAGACCTACTGAACTACCCTCTTATACAAGTGGGAATGAAAGTTTGGATTTCTTCACAGGATTACCGACAGATTTAATTTTATTAAGTGGTGGGATTAAACTTGGTAGTGGATTAGTTAATATGTCCCTTGGCAAATTTATAAAAAATAAATTAGCATTAAAATTTTTAGGAGAAGGAACAGGGTTTGTTGCAAAGAACACTCCACAAAATTTAAGTAATTTAGTGACAGGAAAGACGGACCCGAAAACATATACAATACAAACGATAGGTGAATTCGGAACAGGCGGAGTATTTGCACTCAATCCATTTAAAAGTTTTGGCGGTAGAGTAATATACAACTCGATAGCACCTACACTAACAGGACATTT
>JBAZEQ010000236.1:0-4297 GCA_041653855.1 Ignavibacteria bacterium
CAGCAGAATTATAAGTATCGTAATATTCCCCACGGATAGAAAACTTTTTCGAGTCAATTTTTGCTTTGGATTGATTTTCATAAATTATCATATCCGGTGTGCCTGTCAATACGGTTGTGTTAGAGCTATCACAAGCATTTTTAAAAATTTTATACAAATCATCATACGAGGAGTAAAGCAGATAAAACGGAATAGCGGTTTCGGGAAGGACAATCATTTTTATATTCTGTCTTTTAGCCGCAATTTCTTTTATCATCGAAGAGTAATCATTAATTAAAACGTTTTGATTTGCTCCCCATTTCGCCCAGGCATTAATGTTAGGTTGAACTACTCCGACAGTGATTTTTTCATCCGAATTATTTATATACTTATTTTCAGAAGAGGTTATTTTTGAATATATGTTTGGCAGTATGTATATAATCAAAATAGCTATAAGTACAACTATATTTTTTTTCTTCCTTAGCCTGATAAAAATTGTGCCGGAAGAATATTTCAAAGATTTATACAAATAGAATACAAGAACACTTAAAACGCATACCCAGAATGATACCCCGTAAACACCCGTATATTCAATGTATTGAATTTTTTCGAGATTGTTTGTGAATGCATTACCCGCAAGCAGCCAGGGAAATGTAACCTCGGTAAGAGTTTGCAGGTATTCGAAAGTAACCCAGATGAAAGGGAAAGAGATTAAATAATAATTGGGAAAACGTTTAATCTTAATATTTTTAAAAACCGAATAGTAAAAAATGACAGGGAGCAAAATGAGAACCGGATGAAGCAGTAATACAAACAAACCACCAAGAATTAAAAACCTGTCGGCGGATTCTCTCATTCCGCTCAAAGAAATCCACGATGTTGCGATGAGTTCAAAGAAGATAGTAATGATGTAGACTCTTCGTATAAGTTCTTTATAATTTTTACTATCTTCAACTATGTGAAGCAGTAAAACAAAACCCGCAAAAATCAAAAGATAAAAATTTATCGGCGGGAAAGCCAATCCGAAACAAAGACCTGTTGTAAGATATAGAAGAAAGTTTTTTAATTTCATCAGGTAAGTTTTAATCGTGAATTTATTTTTTCCCAGAGAACGATAAATCCCCAGCCAATAAGTAAACCGATAATCACTCCTCCGAGAATATCGGAGGGATAATGCACTCCGCAGAAGACTCTCGATATTGCCATCAAAAAAGCCCCCGTGTAAATAGCATATTTCATTTTCGGATAAAAGTGTGAAAAGAAAAATGCTCCTGCAAAATTATTTACATCGTGAGAAGAGGGGAATGAAAAAGAATCCGTACATCCAACGAGTAAATGCACACCGGGTAAAACGTGGCAGGGACGGGTTCTCTGTACAAAGTCTTTTATAAAATGACTGCTTGCCTGGTCAGTTATAGCGACGAGCAATATAGCGAGCAGAGCAACGGCTCTCCCTTTTTTCCCTCCTGCAATCATAAGGTATAGCCACATTATTGCATAAAATATAAACCAGTGCTTTTCAACCGTGATGAAAGGCATAACCGCATCAGTAACCGGATTTGCAAGTGTTACGTTTATAAAATAAAATATACTGTTATCTATGGATTGTAATATATTCAATTGATTTATTTATAAATTAATGCAACAGCAGAGCAGACACAACCTTTTTTCTGTCCGACAAATCCGAGACCTTCGGAAGTAGTTGCCTTGATGGAAATATCTTTAGTTTTTAAAATAGCGGAAATATTTTTTTTCATTTGAGCGAGATGCTTGTAAACTTTAGGTTCTTCGAGTATTAGCATACAATCTACATTTCCTACTTTAAATTTTTTCTTTGAAAGTAATTTGAAAGTTTCTTTTAGCAGGATTAAACTCGAAATGTTTTTATATTTAGGGTCAGTATTCGGAAATTGATGTCCTATATCTTCGAATCCCGCCGCACCAAGCAGAGCATCGCAGATAGAGTGCAGGAGAACATCCGCATCGGAGTGTCCCTCGAGACCCGTTTTATGAGGAATTTCCACACCGCCAAGAATGAGCTTTCTGCCCTTTGCAAAGCGGTGAACGTCGTAACCGTAACCGATTTTAAAATTCATAATTTTCGTTTATATATAAACATAAAATTTTTTAGTGTTTAATACAATCCAAAGAGAGTGTATAGAGTCCAGAGAGTTCTAGAGTAAAAGCGTAAGAACTAACCGCAAAGAACGCAAAGGAAATCGCAAAGAACGCAAAGGATTACACGGAGGTCGCAAAGAAGAACAAAAAAGATTTATCACAGAGGTATCCAGAGGACACGGAATTACACGGAGAAACACTATTCATTTAGCATTCAGATTCAAAATTCAGAAATTTTTATGTTGCCAGTCCAAGTCTTATAATCGATTCGCCGTATTTGTATTTTAGTTTATCTATTTCATAATAAGGGAAATTAATTTTTTTGTCGAAGAGTTCGAGGTTTTCACGCCGGGGGTCGGAGTGCAGGTCGAACACGGTCATTCCGAACATACGGGCTTTGTGCTTTTCGCTTGGCGAGGGGAAACGTTTATAGAGTTTAAGTGCAGTTTCGAATATTTCCCTATCGTCGTTTGTGGGTTGCTTTAGCCGTGCGTCGTAGCCGGCATATTTTAAGTTGTCGTAGCGGATTACGAGATAGAGATGTCCTGCGACAAGTTTCTTAGTGCGGAGCTTTCGGCAGACGTATTCACCGACGCGTCGGATTTCTCTTTTAATATCTTCTTCGGTGTAGATATTATTTTGCATAGTGTGGTGGTGATTCAGGCATTTTTCTTTTGCGGTTTTTTTGAAGATTCCGGATGTATCTTCTCCGCGTGCGAGTTTCTGAAAGACAATTCCGTTGATTCCGAATTCTTTACGAAGTGCCGCGGGGTTTGCCTTTGCAAGGTCTCCAAGTGTAAGTATATTATAAACACCGAGACGTTTTTCGATTCTATGCCCGATGCCCCAGAGTTTTTTTACACGCAGGGGATAAATGATTTTTTCTTTATCTTCCTGCGTAACTACGGAAAGCCCGTCGGGTTTTTGGAATTTCGTTGCCATTTTTGCAAAGCTCTTATTATAAGAAAGCCCGATGGAACAGGTAAGGTCTTCGAGTTCGCGGACTCTTTGTTTGATTTGTTTTGCAACTTCGGTTGCTTCGGTGAAATTTTTTACAATGGGGGAAATGTCAACGAAAACCTCGTCTACGCTGTATTGCTCGATGCAGTCATCGGGAACGAATGATTTTAGTCCACGCATCAGGTTTTGTGTAACACTTTCGTATTTGGGACCGTAGCAGGGAACGGAAATGAGGGACGGGCAGATTTTTTCCGCCTGCCAGGAGCTCATACCGGTTTCGATGCCGAAAGCCCGTGCTTCGTAGGAAGCGGTCATTATGATTCCTTTTTCGCCTGTTGTACTGCCGACTGAAACGGGTTTGCCCTGAAGGTTGGGATTATCTCGCTGCTCCACCTGTGCAAAAAACGCATCAAAATCCAGGTGAATGAAGAAGCGGTTTTTATGCTCGGTGATTTTCAAATTAAAATCCTTGAAATGCGGGAAAGAGTAGAGCGGGAGCAGGCGGACACGCTTGAAGATTTCGGGCAGACCGTCTTCTTTCCGCTGTATAAAGAAAAGAGAGCTTAATTTTTCCATAGTTTACCTTATTTATTTATGGTATAATAATATATGGTATTTTTGAAAAAAGCAAGGCTTTTTTTGCAGTAGTTAGTAGACAGTGAAAAGTAGAACCAATAATCAATTAGCCGTATAATGTACTTTCCTTTGCGTTCTTTACGGTTAAAGTTCTTTGCTCTTCTACAAACTACTACCTACTAACTACTTGTTCCATTTTAGGCTTGACACTTTAAAACAACATTTATAAATTGTAGTAGGTTTAAACTACAACATTTTAATGAATGAGCTAATTTCCAAATTAAAATCCCTCGGATTCACTGAATACGAATCCAAAATTTTTCTTGCCATATTGCAGGGGCATCTTATGTCCGCCACTGAAATTGCTGATTCTGCCAAAATAAGACGCACAGACGTTTACAATGTCCTTAAATCCTTTGTAGAAAAGGGTTATTGCAACGAAATCGAGACGAATACAATAATGAAATATGAAATGATTGACCCTGATGTGATACTCGATAAAATCGAACTGAAAATACAAAAGGAGAAGGAAAAACAGGTTGCAAATTTCAAAGAAACTTTTAAAAGCCTGAAACCGCTGTATCGCTCGAAAGAAAAAGAGACAGATAAAATTTCCAATATAGAGCTGATTCGGGGATATAACCAGCATCGAGAGGCGAAATTT
>JBAZEQ010000237.1:0-4276 GCA_041653855.1 Ignavibacteria bacterium
ACATCTTCTTTACCCATAAATTTATAAAAACTATTATCACCCTTCATCACCTCTTCCACCTCTACTTTATTACTTCTTATGAAATCCAATAATTCTTGTTTCGACACTTTTTCTTTTCCCTGTAAAAATTCATCTATACCAAGCCAATCGTATTCAGCTTGTTTTACTCCGTTATTCAGTAAAGTGTTTTTAATCTGTTCCGTAGTCGCTGTGTTCGGTAATTTATCCGTTGCAATGCGTTCAAGTCCTGAGAAGAATACAGGTCTTTGGAACATTGTCATTTGCGATTCATCAACACTTTTCGGCTTTCTTACTTTTTCTTCAGGGAATTCACCTTCAGCGAATTGTTCTTCTTCATTTCTTTCTTCAAAGTCTTTCCCAAATAAATTTTCTTTTTGCTGTTTGTAAAGTTCTCTTTGTCTTTTATCTTTGCTGTTTTCCATACGAGATAAAACATTATCTATTCTTTGCTTAGTTTTATCGAGATTTTCTTCAATTGTATCTTTTTCTTTTTTTATACTGAAGTATTTATCGTAATAATCTGTTGATACTCTTTTTAAGTGTTCTAATAAATCTGAGCTATAAGGATTTTCTTTTAATCCTTTGAATATCTGCCTGAGTTCTACATCTTCTAAACTGTTTATTTCTTTTTCTTCTACTTCTTGAAAAAGTTTATTTAACTTATCGCTTTTTTTGTAATCACCAAGATTCGTGTTGAGTTTATTTTGGTATGCTTTTAAATCTTTTAAATATTGTACCGGGTCTCCAATCACTCCTTCAATCATATTCTCATCTTTAAACACATCAGGTTTTTGGAATCGTATGTCAGGATTTTTCGCATCGAATGTTCCGATGTTCCCGGTTGCAGATTTAATCTGTTCGGGTTCAAAAACTATCCAATTTATTTGTCTTTCTTCTCGTGGGGAATCAGTACCTTTTGCACCTCTTTCTTTTATACCGTCATATCCGAATTGTTTTAATATTTCTTTCGCTTTAATAGGTATTTGGGTAGTCCAATATTCATCCCCTTTTTCAATATCTTTTACCCATTCTTTTAGTGGATATCCGCTTGTCCATTGCATATCAGAAGCCCACTCTTTGTTTTTTTCATACTTTGCCTTTTCTTTAAGTGCTTTTAATAAGTCAAGGGGAAAAGGTTTTTCAGCATCTAATGGATTTTTTATGTTTAAATATATCGGATAAACACCCGGCTGTAATCTGTCAAAACTATTCCATTTAATACCGAGTTCATCGAGTATAAGTTCTGTTTCGTTTTTTTGTTGTCTTAAATACAACGGTTCAGTACCCTCTTTGTCATAAGCAATGTTATATCCCATATTCTCATTAAACTCATATATATTTTGTAGATTCTTACTACCACCATTATAATACCATCTTTTCACGTTTTTATCATAGCTTTTATTTTCTTCTATATACCTATCCATTTCTGTAATACCAAAATCGTAATCCCCATATTCATTTTTTCTTTTCTTTAATTCTTCTAACTTTTTTAATTGCTTTTCGTTTAATTCATACTGTCTTAATTTTTTATTTAATTTCCCACCTTTTCCTTCAAGTCTGTATTGTTCTCCGTTCTCATAGTAATTATTATTGGATTTCCCGAGAGAATAATTTGAAGATATTTCAGGGTCTTCACTTGCGTAAAAACCACCGGCTCTCGATTTTTTTGGATTATAATTACCATACATTTCTGTATTACTATGCCCACTGTAAACTACAAGAGGGTTTCCGTTTTCATCTACTACTTTACTGTCTTTAAACCACTTCTTGAAATATTTACTTTCTGTCTCTTTTTCTAACCATTCTTTTCGTGCATCTTCAATAACTTTCGGGTCTTTTAAATCTGCTTCCGTTAATCCTGCAAACTCCGGTCTTTGGAACATCGGTTTTTCTTCTCTTAATAACCTCTCACCTTCTTGATTGCCTGTTTTAGTAACTTGTGTTTCAGATTTTGATTTGTTAGTGGTCTGTTTTTCCTCTGTCTTTCCAATGCTTCCCTCACTAACTTTTTCGCTTTCAGATTCTGTAAGTCCATATTTGTATTCTTTAAATTGTTTTTTTATTGCTTCGGTTTTTGATAATCCTTTTATTTCGGGTTCAAATAAATCCGCAGGTGTCCCGATTACATTTTTTCTGAATTCTGCAAATATTGGTACTAATTCATTCTGCTTTTTTACACTCGATAATAAATCTATTAATTCAAGTTCAAAACCGTTATATCTTTCTCTTGCTCCCGGGTTAAAAGCATCTGTTTGATTTAACCACGTATCAAAGTCTGCTCCTGAATTGCGGAACTCGTATACTCCCATTATTGCATCTTGAATTTCGGGTAATATGGTTTTGTCTTTCGGTAATGCAAGTATATGAATTATGCTTTTATCGAGTGCCTGTTTTGTTGCGTATGGTAACTTTTCATATAATCGAGGGAGTTGTGTATCCCCGTCTTTGAATAGTAACCCTTTGATGATGTTGTAAACTTCGTCAACTCCTTCACCTTTGATATTTCCTTTTTCATCTAAATATAATTCCGTTGCATCTTTTCTTAAAATTTCCAACTCTTGAAATTTTCTTATTATTTTATCGTTCATATCCCGGATAATATCTTTTAAAGTATTATCTTCTGATACTCTGCTCGATAACATATCCGCTATTTCCGATAACTTCTCAGGAGATATTTGATTGATAGTTGCTTTTACCTTTGTCATTTTATCTGCAATATCTTCCAGGTCTGCATTTGTATAGTTTCCGAGTTTTATTGCTCTTTCATCCGATACTTTGTGCATCCTTGCAAGTACAGGTTCTTTGAACTTGTCAATATCTTCCGGTTTGAATCCGAAACTTTCAGCGTTTTCTTTTAAGAATTTTTTATATCCTTTTGAATCTTCTTTGTCTATTCTATAATATTCGTGCATTGCTTCACCTCTGCCACTGCCTTGTATTACTTCACCTCTTTCGTTTATGTTAGTGGGTCCACTGTAAGCATCGGGAGACATTCCCATTTTTGAAACATCGAGATTTTTTGCTTTTTCGTTAGCTGCATTTTTTAACTCTACGGTTTTTCCTCTGTCCCGTGGTTGTGCTTCTTTAAGGAAATGTTTTTCGTTTTCTATTCCGTTTATATGAGATGGTTGTAAATCACTCTTTTCAATTAAAACATAGTTTGCTTTTTCACTGTCTTTCTTCGCATAGTGGACAACAGTTTCTTTTCCGGTTATAATATTTTTAATCGGTTCTTGTCTTGTGATTTTCTTTCCATTTATTTCTGCTGTTCCGGTTTCTCTTGCAGCTTCGTTTTTGGATTTCTGAATGGTTTCTTCCTGCTGAATTGCTTCTTCTTCAGTCTTTGTTTCTGTCTTTTTTCCCGATGTTTTTACCTGTTTTTGCGGTTTTTCTTCGGATTTTGTCTTGATAGGTTTGGTTTTTCTTTTAATATAATCCTCTGTTTCGGTAATATATTTATCCCATTCCGATTTTGTTTTTATTCCCGATTCAATATCTGATTTTACAGGAGCATTCTCTTTTCTTAACTTTGCTATTTCAATATCTAATTTTGCGTTTTCAACTCCGTAATTATCCGATTGTACATCAAGTTTTGACTTCTTTTTCTCTATTTCAGCGATTTTTTCCTTTTTACCCTCTTTATCTGCCAGAGAATCGTCAGCAGGGGGTACAGGTGCTACTTTCTTTTGCTCTTTGACCTCTTTTATACCCTTTGGTTTGGATTCTTTGATTTTTGCCTGTTTTTCGGGTTTCTTCTTTTCTACTTGAACAGGTTCTTTTTTCTCTGGGGAAAGTTCAACTTTTTCCTGTTTTCTATCTTTAGCTTCTTTGCTTTGTATAGGTTTTTCGATTTTCTTTTCTTCTTCACCTTTTAATTGATGCAATAAAGAAGTTACGTTGATTTTTTCTTTTGTTCCCGGGACAACTTTTTCAATTTCATCTTCGTAAGTTTTATCAATTTTTGTTTCAATGTCCTGTTTTACTTTTTGCTCTGCTTCTTTGTTTCGGATTGTCTGCTCCTGAAATCTTTCCCGGTTAAAGAGTTCTTCTGAATTGAGAATCTTTGTTTTTCCCTTCTCATCTTTTAATTCCGTATATCCGTGTGTCTCATCATTTTTGTCAGTCAACTCAAAATATCTCGATACTGTATATTTCTTTCCGGTGTTTTTATCAGTGAAAAGATTTCCGCTTAATTTTACATCTTTCATCTGCTCGTTTGTTTGCAATACTGATTCTCTTACCATTTCATCAATCT
>JBAZEQ010000238.1:0-4237 GCA_041653855.1 Ignavibacteria bacterium
GTTTGTAACTGGAAATTGTGTCGTGCAGTTTAATGCTCCATTTATTTTATCATTTTCAATCGAGAATAAAAATAAATTAATTAAATCATCTATGTGTATCCACGATATCCATTGTCTGCCTGTTCCCTGGTAACCCCCCGAAAATAATTTAAACGGCGTTAAAAATCTTTCTAATGCTCCTTTATTTTTATCGAGTACGATTCCTGTTCTTGTGGTTGTTACTCTGATTCCGTATTCCTCCGCTTTTATTGCTTCGTTTTCCCAATCACTGCAGAGCTTTGCCATAAAATCATTACTGCCGGGTGATTTTTCTGTCTGAATCTCTTCTCCTGTTGTTCCGTAGAAACCTATTGCAGAACTGCTTATAAGAGTATTCGGTTTATCTTTACATTTCGATATTGCCTCTACAATCTTTTTTGTAGTTAATATTCTGCTGCCATAAATTATTTTCTTGTATTTCTCATTCCACCTTCTGTCTCCTATCGATGCACCCGCAAGATTGATAATTATCTCACATCCATTTATATACTCGATAATGCTATCTATTGGTTTTGTGTAATCCCATTTTATATAATTTAAAGAAATATTACTAAATTTAGTTTTTACTGAATCTATATTTCGTGTGAAAATAGTAATTTCATAACCTTTATCAGTTAGAATAGGCACGATTCTTTTTCCTATTAATCCTGTAGCACCTGTTATTATTATTCTTTTACCCAAAATCTTAAATTTTACTTAAAATAGCATATTTATATTATTCATTCTATTTATTTTAGAAAACACTATCGCTTTTCGCTTTTACCAAGCTCCGGCTTTGTAATGTAAGAATATCAACATTTATCATTGAAATCTATTTTGATTTTACATAATTTCATATAGTGAATTTAAATATTCTGACCATAGCATATGAAAACGAAATCCATTTTATCCGTTCCAATATATATTTTATTCTTAATACTATTTATAACTTTATATTCTTGCAAAGATAATCCGGTTAATTCAGGTGAGGCTTATGACTCCCCAAGGTTCGATTGGCAGGTTACAATGTTGCCCGACGGAGAATGGATATATGATTTATGGTCTCCCGATACAAATGAGGTATTTATGACAAGCTGGAATAACCATCTTTTGTATTTTATGGATGGACAAATTACTCAAATGAATTACGGAACAAACATAAAAATTGCCTGCATTGATGGTATCAACAAAAATGAAGGATATATCGCGGGTTCAGAAGTTAAAAACGGAAAATATACTCCGCATATTGAAAGATGGAATGGTAGTTCTTTTTCAAATGTTCCGATAAACTATAATTTCAATGACGAATTCTATGTAAGTCATCTTTTAGTAAAAAGTTCAAATGAAATATGGATTTCTTCACCAAAAGGATTGATTTACAACTTTGATGGATATAATCTTACACAATATCGGCTTCCGGATACTAATTTAATTTCTCTTGACTTACTTCCCGGTGAAAATGGTAGAATTCAATATGTATCAGTTGATTTCGATTCTGTAATATTTAACGATATAAATTATGTGTATGAATTTGATGGTAATAATTGGTCAAAAGTTTATGAAGCCAAGGGATATAAATTTTATGGAGTTTTAAATAGTATGATATATGCAATTTATGATAAAACAATTTATAAACTTCAAAATAATATCCTTATTGAAAAAGTATATATTCCCGAAAAAGCTGGAGTTGATGTAATAGCAGGTAACTCTTTTGAAAATATAATGGGGTTTGGTCGAGCAAATGGAAGAACAGCATTTCTGCACTGGAACGGACAAAAATGGAGCGATGAAAAAATTGGAGATGAATTTATCTCAGATATATTGACCAGAAAAATGGTAAATGATAATTATTTTTGCGCTGTAAATTCAGGGTTTGTAGATTTTCCAGTCCTTTACAGAGCTTATAAAAAACATTGAAAATTTTAAAAACAATAACTCTCCATATACTATATCACTTTGAATTTAATATGAACAATCTGTGAAAATCAAGTTTTTTTCGCTGTTTTTGTATGCAAAGTTTTCCATATTCATTTTTTTGGATTTTTAATTAATTCTATATGATTTATAATTATTTATGAACCTTGAAAAGGCTTACTTAAAATGCAGGGAAATAGCTACAACGCATTATGAAAATTTCCCCGTTGGCTCTTTACTATTTCCTAAAAAAAGCAGGAAATACATTTACAGCATTTATGCATTTGCAAGAACAGCTGATGATATTGCAGATTCGGGAGTATTAAGTGAAAATAAAAAGATTAACAAGCTGAACGAAATGTGGGATAAATTGGATATGATTGAAAATAATGTAAATATTGTAGATGAAATATTCTTTGCTCTAAACGATACTATTAAAATATTAAATATTCCCATAAAGGAATTCAAGGATTTACTAACTGCTTTTAAACAGGATTCTGTAAAACAAAGATACGATAGGTTTGAAGAATTGATTGAATATTCGAAATTATCCGCAAATCCTATCGGTCATCTGGTTCTTTATGTTTCCGGATATAATGATAATAATTTGTTTAAGTTATCCGATTATATTTGTACTGCACTGCAACTTGCAAATTTCTGGCAGGACGTTTCGAGGGATTTGGAAATTGACAGAATCTATATTCCAAAAGAAGAAATGGAAAAGAATAATTATAGTTATGACTTATTATTTCAGGGGAAAGAAAACAACGATTTTATTAAATTAATGAAATCTCTTGTTGATAATACTAAGATAATTTTTGAAAAAGGAAAAGAACTGGAAAATGAATTATCAGGTAGATTAAAATATGAGTTCAGAACTATTTACAGAGGCGGAATGGAAATATTAAAAAAAATTGAAAAGCTTGACTATAAAGTGTTATCCTCGAGGGTTAAAATTAGTACTCCCGGTAAAATTAAAATATTATTTGGAATATTTAATAAAATATGAATAATGCTATAAATATTGTTAACGATAGTGCCTATCAAATTGTAAAAAAAAGTAAAACCAATTTTCTGTATTCTACGATATTTCTTGAGCCTGAAAAACAGGAAGCACTGAAAACTATTTATTCTTTTTGCAGACATTCAGATGATATTGTAGATGATGAAAACTCCGATGTTAAAACAAAAAAGAAACATCTTGAAGATTGGAAAAATGAATTTTTATTGTCACAAAGTTCCACTTCGAGAATCAAGATTTTAAACGATTTAAAGCATATTATTGATACATTTAAAATCTCACCTGATATTTTTCTGGATTTGCTTAAGGGTATGGAAATGGACTTGGATAAATCGAGATATCAGACTTTCGATGAATTAAGGCAATATTGTTACTATGCCGCATCTACAGTTGGTCTGATGACTATAGAAGTATTTGGTTACAAGGATAAAGCTATTAAGGAATTTGCTGTTAATCTTGGTATTGCATTGCAACTAACAAATATTTTGAGAGATGTAAAAAAAGACGCTGCAAAAGGGAGAATTTATTTACCTCTCTATGACCTGAATAAATGTAATTATTCGGAGAAAGATTTATTGGTATCAAAATACGATGAAAAATTTATTAGGTTAATGAAATATGAATGTGAAATTGCAAAGTCCTTTTATAAGAAAGCAGATTCTTACTTGGTCAGGAGTGAAAAAGGAAGGATGATGTCTGCAAGAATTATGGAGCATATTTACTTCAGATTATTGAATAAAATAGAAAAGAGAAAATTCAACGTATTCGATAGACGTATCAAAGTTTCAAATTTTAAAAAACTTTTTCT
The DNA here is from genome assembly GCA_041653855.1 of Ignavibacteria bacterium. Lineage (GTDB taxonomy): Bacteria > Bacteroidota > Ignavibacteria > Tepidaquicellales > Tepidaquicellaceae > FEN-1279. The sequence goes on from JBAZEQ010000238.1 coordinate 3,762, forward strand.
GGCTTATAGCATTTGTCTTAAATATAAAATGCTGTATTGTAAATAATATATGGGAAAATCTGTTATTATTATAGGCGGAGGATTAGCAGGGCTTGCCTCAGCTGTGTTCCTCTGCAATAAAGGATACGATATTAGTATTTACGAAGCAACTTCTAAATGGGGAGGAAGAACTTATAGTTACTTTGATAGCGAAAAAGAAATGTATATTGACAATGGACAGCATATTCTTGCCGGATGGTATGAAAACACTTTCGAATATCTAAAAATAATTGGAACGTATGATAAACTAAAATTTAAAAATAATTTAAGCTTGGATTTTTACGATAAAGAAAAACAAAATTACAAATTCAGGTGTGGCAATCTACCCGGTGTATATAGCTTACTTTGGGGAATATTTAAATTCAGTGGTTTTAACCTAAATGATAAATTAAAGTTTCTTAAAATAAAGAAAATTATTAATGATAAGAATTTATTAT
>JBAZEQ010000239.1:0-4235 GCA_041653855.1 Ignavibacteria bacterium
CCGTTATTTATTATTATAGCTTCAATTTTTATCGTTGAGAGCATCAACGCACAAGGTTTTACACCGCCTAAAATGATTTTTGGGATATCATTAGATGGAAACTTCGCAACAAATGATGCTCACGGTACAAATTTTAAAAATGATCCAAATGTATATGGAATGATTTGGGGTAGGGGAATATCGCTTAATTCAAAATTTGGATTAGGTATTCGGAAAAACCATCGCATCACCTTAGGTGCTACATATAACAAAATGGTTAACATAGAAGATGCTATGATACCATTCTTTGTTTTTGCCCCGTCAGACCCAAATAAACCATTCACAAGTTTTAATATTTGGACAGGTGCTTTAGGATATGAATATGCCTTTAATCCGAGATGTAAAAGTAAACAATATCTTGGATTTGCATTTACCGGTAATTATATTGTAACTACAACAGGGTCGTACTATGATAGTTTTGAAAATTCATTCAGAGTGGGTATGCAAATTACTACTGGGTATGAATTTGTATTAGATAAAAACTTTAAAACCGGTTTATCGATTGGCTTGAAATATAATCTGACAAATATACTTGGTACAACGAATGGTCCAAATACATTCAATGATGGTGCTGGTACCGGTGGTCCGACATATTGGAGAAGAATTGGTATTTTGTCGATAAATCTTGGATTCAATTTCTATACCGGTGTTAAACCTTATAGAGGAGTTAAGTAAGAAAAATATTCTATATAAAATTTTTGAAAATCCTGTTGAATAAAAATTAACAGGATTTTTTTATTTTATAAAGAAATATTTTGCCTCTGGATGGTGGCAGATTATTGCATTTGTAGATTGTTCCGGTACCATTTGCCATTCTTCGGTTAAACTGACACCAATACGCTCGGGTTTTAGTATATCAAAAAGAATTTTATTGTCTTCGAGGTTTGGACAGGCAGGATAACCAAAAGAATATCTTGAACCCTGATATCCTTGCTGAAATATTTTTTTAATATCTGTTGAATCTTTTTTATCTATTCCCAGTTCTTTTCTAATTACTTTATGCCAGTATTCAGCGAGTGCCTCCGTCGTTTCTACAGATAAACCGTGAAAATATAGATATTCCTGATATTTATTCTCGTTATATAAAATTTGTGCATATTCCGATGCATCTTTTCCAACCGTAACTATCTGGAAAGACACAACATCAAATAAACCTGTCTCTTTTGATTTGAAGAAATCACTTATACATAAATGTTTTTCCGTGCTTTGTCTCGGGAATGTATATCTGTTCCATTCTTCCAATACATCAAAGTTTAACTTCTCGAAATCTATATTGTTCCATTCGTCAAATAAATTGTTCCAACCAACATTTTTTGGTTTATATATTATTAAATCATTTCCATCTGACTGGCAGGGAAAGTATCCATAAATTACCTTAGGTATTAATAGTTTTTCCCTCTTTGCTTTAAGCTTTAATTCATTAAAAACAGGTATGATTTCATTTTTAATAAGTTCGTCATATTCTTTATCCGGTTTCGTTCTGTCTTTATATACATTCCAGCTTCCCCTGAATAACGCAACTTCATTAATATATTCGTATACTTTTTCGATAGGAATGTTTTCTATTGCTTTACTTCCCCAAAATGGTGGCTTGGGAACGGGGTTGTCTGTTGATATTTCTGATTTAATAATTTCCGATTCCGGTTTCTTTTCTGTTTGTTTCTTTTCTCTAATCCGGGGGTCAATATATATTTCCAGCTTCGGTCTTGCACCCTTCTTTTTATGCTCTAAAATAAATTCCATATATTTTAATCCGTCAAACGCATCATTTGCATAATAAACATCTCCTATATACATACTTCTTAAATCACCTTCCACAAATCTCTTCTTTAATGCCGCTCCCCCCAGAACAACAGGAAAATCATATCCCCGTTCATTCATCAATTCGAGATTTTCTTTCATTATTGCGGTGGATTTTACTAACAATCCGCTCATACCGATTACATCTGCTTTGTGTTCGTTATATGCACTTAAAATATTTTCAAGAGGACACTTTATTCCGAGATTTATAACCTTATACCCGTTATTTGTTAGAATGATATCCACTAAATTTTTACCTATATCGTGAACATCTCCTTTTACCGTAGCAAGCACCATTACCCCTTTCGATGTTTCACCTTCCGCTTTTTCCATAAATTGTTCAAGGTAACCTACTGCTGTTTTCATACATTCTGCCGATTGCAATACAAATGGCAATTGCATTTGTCCCGAGCCGAAAAGTTCTCCCACAACTTTCATACCATCGAGCAATATATTGTTAATAATTTCGAGAGCCGAATATTTTTTTAATGCTATATCGAGGTCTTTCTCTATTCCTATCTTATCACCATCGATTATTCTGGCTTTTAAATTCTCTTCTATGGATACTTCCTTCTTATCGGTTTTTACGGCTTTTTCTGTCTTTTCTTTGGAATAATAAGCCATTAACTCTGAAAGCGGGTCATATATGCATTTATTGTTTTTTTGCATCTGCAATTTCTAATTTATTTTTGAAGTTCTTTTTCTATTAACGAGATGATTTCATCATCTTCGGGTGAAACTTTACTTTTATATCTTTTAATAACATTTCCGTTTTTATTTATAATAAATTTCTCGAAATTCCAGCTTATATCTCCTGCCGGTTCGAAATTTATTAACTTTGAATACAACTGACTTTTTTCGTTACCCAATACTTTAATTTTATCGAAAAGCTGAAATGTTACATTATAATTTGAAGAACAAAATTGTTTTATTTCTTCGTTGCTTCCCGGTTCCTGCCTGCCAAAATCATTACAGGGAAAAGCCAATATTTCAAATCCATTATCTTTATATTTTTCATACAACTTTTGAAGTCCCTCGTATTGGGGTGTAAATCCGCATTTCGAGGCAACGTTGACTATTAAAAGTACCTTTCCTTTGTATTCTGATAAAGGTTTATCAATCCCGTCTGTTGTCTTTACCGTTATGTTAAATATATTTATTGTGTCCATTTTAATCGTTGTGCTTCCATCGCTTTTGTTGTTACATCCATAAATATAAGTAAAACTAAAAAAATTTATTATAACTATAATTAAAAATATTATTTTTTTCATTTGTCTTATTTTTTCTTTTTGAAACAAACGATTGAATAAAAAGAATCCTTATATTTTAGGAATTATAAATTTTTCCCTTATCTTATGTGCAATATATAAAACAATCGAACTTATAAAACTTACGCTTATTATTACCCACCAATGTTCCGGGTTTATATGTTTAATTTCGTAAAATATTTTTAAAAGTTTTATGAATGAAAAGGGTATCTTTGTAGTTGCAAGAAATATATAAATAACCAATAATGAAATACCGTATAATAAATAAATTGTGTTTTTTTCTCTTGTCTCTAAAGCAACAATAATAAAGTTCATAACAGATATGAATATTATAATTGTTACCATAACCATATCGAGTTCTGCATTGGATGAATTGTTGCCCAGTGATGCAAAATAAAGCCCGATATATCCGCCCGCAATTATAATTACCGAAGAAATACCGACAAAAGAAAAAGTGTCTTTTATAAAGTTCAGGCATTTATTTAGGTTTTTATTTTTCAAAGTAAGTATTAGTGCCGGTAAGCCTATTGCAAACACATTTAAAAGCGAAACCCTCCTTGGTGTTAATGGAAAATCAAGCATAAATATTAATGATAATAGGCTCAAATATATAACGAGAAAATTTTTTGTAAGGAAAAGCTTGGCTATGGAATTAACCGTGTTTACTATCTTGTTCCCCTCATTAAAAATTTCAGGCAGTAATGAGAATCTGTTCTTTAGCAAAATTATATCTGCTACCTCTTTTGTGATTGCACTTCCTTCCTCCATTGCTATTCCCATATCGGATTTCTTTATTGCAGGCAGGTCGTTTACACCATCACCTATCATAGCTGTATATATCTTTTCTTTCTTAAGTGTTTTTATTATTTCAAGTTTATGCTCTGGTTTCAATCTTGCAAAAACCTGCTTTGTTAGAACAATTTTTTTAAATTCATCTTTGCTTAATTTATCGAGTTCATTTCCTGTTGTTATCTGGTCTATCGTAATCTTCCATCCGATTTCATTTAGAATTGCCATAATCGCTTCTCCTGAATCTCCGGAAAGAATTTTGAAACCAATACCGTTTTTCTTAAATAAATCAAGTGCTTCATAAACATCTTTTCTAATAGTATCTGAAATGGATATAAT
>JBAZEQ010000240.1:0-4134 GCA_041653855.1 Ignavibacteria bacterium
CTCCCTTTGCTAATTTTTCGTTATTGTATGCATAAATACTGTTAAAATTTCCTACGTTAGAAAAATAATCATCATCCTTTCCGTCTTTATTCAATCCCGAATGCTCCGAAGCAAAAGTCCTTGAGTCATCACGTAAAGAATTTCCATATAGATTAAGACCAATCACACCAAGCCAGCAGGCGGCTTCCGATGCAATAAAATATTTTCCTACATCCATTCTACTTGTATAAAGGTGTCCTGCTCCAGGCACTAACAGTGAAAGAATAATAGAAATAGCAGGATTCTTTTTGTTTGGATTTTGCGTCTCTTTATTAATCGAATCTTTATAATTATATTTTAAAATATTATCCGACAATACCTGCTTTTTGTTAAATATATTTTCCGGCTTCACCTGAGTAAATCCGTTTTGAATCGATATCAGAAGAATAATTATTAAGATTAATTTCTTTTGCATTATTTGATTTTATTTTTTATCTAAAGTTGTTTTCATTTTAGTAATAAATTCTTCAGGTTTAAGAAATCCTGTTACCCTGAGTTCCTTGATTTCTTCACCCTTTGCATTTATAAATATAACAACGGGAAGTCCTTTAATGTTATACTTATCCGATATTGCTTTATTTTCTTTCGTTAAATCTATCTTAATGTTATTGAAAGATTTTGATAATTCTGCAACATTATTATCTGTATAAGTGTATTTGTCAAGTTCCTTGCATTGTGCACACCAGTCAGCATAAAAATCAATCATAACAGGAGATTTTTTGCTCTTAACCGAGCTTTCGATTGATTCAACCGAATTTAACATATTCCATTGAACCTCTGCTTTATGACTTTCAGGTTTTAAAATCCACGTCCCGTAAATTATTGCAATTATTGCTATTAAATATTTAATTTTTGTAAATATTTGTGCTGTCTGTCCTTTTTTATCAAACGCTATTAGGTATATACCGGCAAAAATTATGAAAAGAGGATATAAATATGCGAATATTTCTTTTGGAATTATCGGTTCGAGAGTATTTATAGCCATTCCAATTAAAATAAAACCGAAAATTATTTTTACACCAATCATCCATTCACCCGAGCGTGGTAATTTATTTATTGCACTCGAAAATGCGGCAAGAAATATGTATGGTAATCCGAGTCCCATAGATAAAACAAAGAAAAGTAAAAATCCCATAAATGGATTTCCTACTTTTCCGACATATACTAATAAGCTAAGTACAAAAGGTCCAATGCAAGGTGCCGCAATAAAACCAACTAAGAAACCCATTAATAGTGAACCTAAAAATCCTGAACGATTCTTATTTCCGGCAAGTGCTAATTTTTGTGGTACTCTGATTTCCCATAGTCCAAACATACTCGTTGCTAATGCGGCTAAGATAAGTGCAACTCCGATTATTACTAGAGGGTTTTGTAAAGCCGTTCCAAGTAAACTTCCGGTCAGGGCTGCAAATAATCCAAGACCTGTATATGTTATTGCCATACCAAGTGCATAAAATATTCCCATCGTTATACTTTGCATTCTGTTCCCACTTGACTGTGCTCCAAAATAACTAATCGTAATAGGTATTAAAGGATAAATACAGGGTGTTAGATTAAGTGCCAATCCTCCGAGAAAGATAAACAATAATCCTAAAAACATTCCTCTTTCTTCAATGAAATTAGATACTTTGTTCTCATCGGGATTCTGTCCTTCTATTCTGTTGTTTTCTGTAAGGTTAGGTGCTTCTTCTTTTTTTGTTTCAGTCGGTTTCGTAAAATCAATTTTAGCAAAAATGTCTTTATTTGATAAATCTTTTGATGCTTTTTCCTTACTGATTTTAATATTTAGTTTTATTTCTACAGTTTTTGGAGAATAACATACTGCATTATCGCAAGCCTGGTAATTAAACTTAAGATTGACTGGATATTCCCCATCTTGCAATGTTTTAGCAGAAATTAATTTTAATCCAATATAATTTTCCCCTTCGTATACTCTGATTTTGCTGTCTGAGAATTCAAATTTAAGTAATTTATCGGCGGGGAAATAAGTATTCAGTAATGTGAAATCACCCATTTCCAAATTTAATGATGTCGTAATTAATGATGGGTCATCTACTTGATAAGAGTTTATATGGAATTTTTCTTTAATGTTAATTTTTAAAGCAATACTCTGTGTATCTTTATCGGAATAAATTTCCTTATTTGTAAAAGATTTAATAGATAAATGGTCTGTTTCCTGTGAAAATGCACTAAAACTATTAAGAATCAAAAGACCAATAAGTATGTAAAAAAGTTTTTTCATATGATAGTATTTGTTTAGTTATGAATCCTATTAAATTATAAGGGATAAAATCTAAATGCAATATAAAAAGATTTGATTTTTGATAAAATTAGGCATTTATTGGTAATAATCTGATGCTTGATTTTCTCTTGATTTTAAGTTATTTTTGTATATAAAATAAAAATTAATTAATTTAAAGAGGATATTGTATTAATAATAATTTACTTATTCTTTTTTACAAACAAAATTATTATTAACTTATATAAGGAGATAAAATTTGAAACCGAACATTAAATCAAAGACTAAAAGTGATAATCCATTGAGTGAATTAATAGACGATGAAGTATTTAATACTTTGAAAAAGTATAAATTGCTTGACGAAAAAGCTATTAGAGATTATAAAATCAGACAGATGTATAAGGATATGAGAAGAGAAATGAGTGCGGGCGAAGCAATAGACAAAATTCAAGAGTTGTTCCCGTATTTGCAATTTGATACAATCCGAAAAATAGTCTATCAAGTTTCTAAATAAATTCATTTATAAATGATGAGCCCGCCTTGGCGGGTTTTTTTTTGTTTAATAAATAATGAAATACGATTATAAAATTATTGAAGAAAAACTCGTTGAGTTTTTAAAAAATGAAACTAAAAGAATTGGTATCCAAAAAGCCGTAATCGGATTATCAGGAGGAATCGATTCTGCTGTTTCCGCATATCTTACAGTTAAAGCTTTAGGAAAAGAAAATGTTTCATTCGTTTTGATGCCTTATAAAACCAGTAGTAAAGAAAGTGTAATAGATGCCCAATCGGTTGTAAATGAATTGGGTGTTAGAAGCAAAATTATCGAAATAACTGATATGGTGGATTCTTTCATAGGTAAATTGGGTGGTAAAGAAATGTCTGGAATAAGAAAAGGGAATATTATGGCAAGGGTTAGAATGATTGTTCTTTACGATGAGTCTGCCGGAGAAAATGCACTTGTTATTGGAACGGGAAACAAGACGGAAATTTTACTGGGATATACAACTTTATTCGGTGATTCTGCCTGTGCATTGAACCCGCTTGGAAGTTTATATAAAACTCAAGTCTTTGATTTAGCTAAGCATCTTGGAGTGCCAAAGCAAATAATTAATAAAAAACCCTCCGCTGATTTATGGGAAGGTCAAACGGATGAACAGGAAATGGGATTAACCTATGCTGAAGTTGATAAATACTTATTCCATAAAATTGACGAAAACAAATCGAAAGAAGAATTAATTAAACTCGGTTATAAAACTGATTATATTGATAAAGTGGATAATATGATAATAAAAAATCGTTTTAAAAGCCTTCCTCCCATTATAGCAAAATTATAGAAAAAGCTCATCATTTTTTCAGGTTACGAAGCTCTGCTTCGTAACCAATTAAAGTATTTCATTAATAATTTGCGTTTTTTGTATCTCGATTTATCGGGACAGAATTTCTTTAGTTGCTCTTTCTTTTTCTATTTATTATTTAATATTTCTTTAGTATTTATATATTCAAAACGTGTAGTATCATTTAATATATGAAAAGATTTTTAATTATTGTATTCGTATTATTTTTTGCGAATGCATATCCTCAATATTATCGAAACGGGTGTGTGTCTTCCGCTGATGAACTCGCTTCCGAAGTTGGAATAAAAATCCTGAAAGACGGCGGAAATGCTATCGATGCCGCAGTTGGTGTGGGTTTTGCATTGGCTGTTGTCTATCCAAATGCCGGAAATATCGGTGGTGGCGGATTTATGGTTGTTCATTTTGCCGGAGGAAAAAATACTTCTATTGATTACAGGGAAAAAGCTCCTTTTCTCGCTTTCCGTGATATGTATCTTGATGCAAACGGAAATGTAATAG
>JBAZEQ010000241.1:0-4115 GCA_041653855.1 Ignavibacteria bacterium
GCAGAATAAAATGCTTTTCTATAATCCTTGCCCCGAGAGCAACCGCCGCAAGCGGAACGGTATAACCAAGAGTATGGTCAGATAAACCTATCGTAACATTAAACCTTTTAATCATATCGGGAATCATTAAAAGATTTGATTCTTCATACGGAGCAGGATAAGCAGATGTACATTTTAGTAAAGCAATCCGGTTGTTACCTGATTTTTTACAAGTTTCAATAGCTTCGTTTATATCATCCAAAGTTGCAATACCGGTCGAGATAATTACAGGTTTACCTTTTGAAGCAATATATTCAATTAAGGGAATATCGGTAATTTCAAATGATGCAACTTTATATGCAGGTACGTCCATTTTCTCAAGAAAATCCACTGCGGTTTTATCAAACGGGGACGAGAAACAAATCAAGCCTTCATCTTCGGCAATTTTCTTCAACTTCGGTTGCCATTCCCACGGGGTATATGCTTCCTTATACAAGTCATACAAATTTTTGCCATCCCAGATTGTACCGTGTTTAACCTGAAAATATTCATTCCTGCAATCGAGTGTAATAGTATCTGGTGTATAAGTCTGCAACTTAACAGCATCAGCACCCGACTCTTTCATAGCTTTTATTGCCTTTACTGCAATATCAAAATCCTGATTATGATTTGCAGATAACTCGGCTATAATAAAAACTTTTTCTTTTATTATATCAAGAATACTGAAATTTTTCAATTTGATTTAATGATTTAATAAATTTTGGTGTAATTTCATTTAACGATTTTATTATAAGCTTACCATCATTTTCCTTATCAACTTTTACTTCTTTAAACATTCCTCTCATAATTCTTACCGTATAAAATCCTTCTTTATTTAAATTGAAAAAATCTTTGTTCGGATTATCACCAATACACAAAACGTTATTTGGTTTTGCTTTTTCGATTTGTAATATTTTATTGAAGCAATATGTACTTGGTTTGGAGTTTTTTATTCCATACCTGTATGTAATAAATATTTTTTTAATATACTTATCGAGTTTTAGAGCATTACACTTAATATTTTGAACAATTTTATTCCCATCGGTTACAACATATTTGGGAGAATCTCTAAAAGTTTTAAAAATGTTTAACGAATCTTTATAAAGTTTAATATCAGGAATATGCATCCTGTAAACCGAAACCAGTTTTTTTAACCGGCTATTTGTGAATAAGGAATATTTTTCGAGTACATTATTAAATATTTTTCCTCTTCCGTTTTTCCTTAAATCTTTCATCATATAGTTAAAGGCTTCACTCGAATTTACTTTATAATTTTTCTCAAGATACTTCGAAACGGTTTTAAAACCGCTCGATACATAAGAACTTTCATCATAGAGAGTATCATCCAAATCAAAGATAAAAATCATTTTTCTAATTTAATATAATCTTGTGGAAATCTGATTTGTTTAATTTTTTTCGATAACGATATGAAAGGATATTTATCTATATTAACATCATTACTTTCCAGTAGAAACCAATAAAATGAATCAAGTCCCCCTGCGATACTGACTGTCGAAGCTCCGCCGAATCTAGGATTTATCTCAATGATATTAATTTTTCCTTTCGAATCGATTATCATCTGTCCTACGATGTGACACCTTAGATTTAATCTATTTACAATTTTCGTTAACTCTTTTTCGATTTTTTTGTCTTGTATAGTCGTAGTTATCTGCGATTCACCGTTTACAACGAGATTTCTTTCTCTGATTACGATTCCTTTTATTTTTCCGTTGAAATTCACATAAGTATCAAAACTGTATTCTTTCCCATCTATATAAGGCTGAAATATCGGGAAAGAAAGTTTTTGAGAATGGCTACCGGCTTTTTCTCTGCTTAATTTAATTCCAATTTCTTTCGCACCGGCTCCAAATCTTTCTTTCACTACATAATAATCGGACTTTATATCGGAAATATTAAGTGAGGTTTGAATCGAAGGGATTTTTTTTGATTTTGAATACTTATAAAATAAAAATTTATCGAGACAGATTTCAATAGATTTCGTATCAGATACAAAAACATTAATCCCTTTCTTGAGCAATTTATTTCTCATATTCGACCAAAATATTAATTCTCCATCTCTCGTTGGAATAATATACCTGACATCGTTTTCCTTTAATAAGAGCAGCAATTCATCATCTTTCATTTTTGTTACTTCGTCAATTTTCAAAAACTTATCCACAAAATATTTTCCTATACAATCTTTCTTTATATCTACTCCTAAAACCTTTATATCAGGATGAAATTTTCTTGCACTTTTTTTAACGGCATCTATTAACGGAATTTTCTTTGAAATACTTGTAATTAAAATGTTTCCGAAGTTTTCTGCCTTTACCTTTTTTTTGCTTTTTTCGTATTTAATTATGGAATCGATTCCTTTTTCCAAAGAAATTTTGGGACTCCAGTTAATTAATTTTATTAATTTTGCAATATCTGCTTGTGATGCTTCATACAGTATATTACTGTCTTCATATTTGATTTTCATTTTTGGAAAATGTTTCATCAAAATATCGACAATATCTTCTACTTTCCTTGCTTTACCTGTTCCAAGATTAATTACTCCTTCCGCTTTATTGGACAGAGCGAGTCTCAACAGACCTTCCGCTGTATCACGTGAAAATATATAATCAAAAATTCCTTCTTTTTTATATACTGTAATAGTTTCATTATTCAACAAGCTTCGTACCCATCTCGATATAACATCTCTTGAGTTCAAACCGTATCCCCTGTATATTCTTGCCGTTACTGTTTTGAATTGCTTCGATTTGAATTCATTTAGAAATCTTAATTCAATTTCGTGGGATAATTTTGCCATCCCTATTAGATTTCTCGGATATATATTATCGTTTTCCTTTAAAGACACAGGAAGTTTTTGAGGTAAAACAAAATTATAAAGCTTAGGGTCATAAATTAAATAGCTCGATGCAAAAATTACTTTCTTTAAAGATTTCAAATCTTTCATAATGGACATAAGGTAATTGCTTAGTCTCACATTATGCCAAAAATTTTCATCCCAGAATTCATACGATTCTGTAGACCTTTCGAAAGTTGCAGCAAGGTGAATAAAAATTTCGGGAGAAAAATTTTCTATTTCATATTTTTCGATATAATTTAAATCTCCTTGCCTGTACAGAATATTACAAGGTAATTCATCACCCTTTGGTTTTAAATCACCGGTAAAAACATTTGCTCCATAAGAAGCAAGAATCCTGACAAGCTCCCTACCAATAACACCATTGCCCCCACTTACAAAAACCTTTTTATTTTTAAAACTTTTCATATTCTTTTAAATTTCCGTGCATTAATGAATCGATAAATTTATTATTAATTAAAATATGTTTTTTCATTCTTCCTTCGAGAAGAAAGTTATTTTTTTCGAGAACCTTGATATGATGACGGCGTATATCAAAAGTTTCCGTGAACAGTCTGTTAAAATTCAATTCGATGTATGCAACGTGCTTCATAAATTTAAGAAAAACGGAAAAATCTTTTTTATATTGCATAATGATTTTTAACCTCTCCGGATTAAGAAGAAAAGAGACTTCCCCTCTCCTGTCTTCCCAGTTGATATGGACAAGTCCGCCGTATCCTATCAAATTACCCTTATACAAAAAAGAAAATATAATCTGCTTTGGTCTTTCGGCTTCAAAATCCGGAAATACAACTTTTTTAAAATATTCTATTTGCTTTTTTGTCGTCAGTAATTCTTTTTGCCTTAATATATCAATTTGCTTATTACGCCAAACTTTAATTTGTAAAATATCTTTTTTTCTTACGGGAACAATTTTATATTCCTTAAACTCAAATTCATTAGTATTTAAACATTTATATTCGGTCATATATTATTTTGTAAACACTCCTATTAAAGATCTCCCCAAGCCTAAATCAGCTAAGGCTTCATAAAGTTTATTGGTTTTTTCAATCGATATTTCGTGTAAAAAATTTTCAAAAGCAACCCTCTGGTAATGCGATTTTTTACCTTTAGACCTATCTTTTATGTAATTGCAATCATCATTCAGCAGGTTTATTTCAATCGGGTAATCTCCAATTACGACATCCATTTTCCATCCTGCATTTTCACATAAATTAATTAATCCGTC
>JBAZEQ010000242.1:0-4092 GCA_041653855.1 Ignavibacteria bacterium
TAAAAACATAAAGATAAACTGTATCTTTAAATCCACACCGAGTTCATTGCACAGCTTGTATGAATTAACATCTTATCTACGGGATGATTCGTTTTGCTTGATGACGATAGACAGTATTTTTGTAGAATCGGAATTCGCAGGATTTTTGAAGCTGGCTAAGGAAGAAAGTAATTTTGATGGGCTTATTGCCGTAACAGGTTACGTAGATGACGAAAAACCTTTATGGGTAAAGGTTGACAGTTGCAATAAGATTTTAGGTTTTGATAGTCTACAAAAAGACTCGGAATGCGTTACTGGCGGGATATATTATTTTAAAAAAGGAATAATCGAATACACGGAAAAAGCATTATCGAAAAATATTTTTAAATTAAGAAATTTTTTGCAATATCTTATCGATGAAGGTATTAATCTGAATGCCGTACCTTTTAGTAAAATAATAGATGTCGACCATAAAAGAGATTTAATCGAAGCGGAAAAATTTTTAAAACAATCCAAAACTACTTCATAAAAATTTATGATAGAGATTGCAGGAATAGCGAGAAAGACGGAATTTTCACCGAACCACGAATTAAATGATTTTTTGATAATTCAAAAAACCGCAGAAGAACTGACTCAAATGGGAGTAAAGGTAAAAATATACAGAGAAGAAGATATTTTTAACGAAGATATTAGCGAGGAATTTATTTTTTCAATGGTTCAAAGTCCTGCCGGTTCGAAACATCTTTTAGAAATTGCAAAAGAGAAAAAGTTTGTGATAAATACCCCGGAAAGCGTTAGAAATTGCTACCGCTATAATATGAACAGAATTCTCGAAGAAAACAAAATCCCTTTTCCAAAGAGCATTATAGTAGATACAAACACTGAAAAATTTGATTTTTTAGATAATTTCGAAAGTAATATTTGGGTAAAAAGAGGCGATGCTCATGCAGTTCAAAGAGAAGACGTTGTATTTATAGACGATAAAAGCAAAATAAATTACGTATTAAAAGAGTTTGGCAATAGGGGTTTGAAGACCTGCACTATTCAAAATCATATTGAAGGTGACACAATAAAATTTTATTCGATATATGGAGAAGATTTTTTTTACTGGTATACAACCGATTTAAAATATTGTTTTTCGTTTGACGAAAAGAGACTTAAACAGCTTGCAAACGAATCTGCAAGGGTGCTTGGGCTGGAGATTTTCGGAGGAGATGCGATTATAACAGAACAATCCGAAATTTTTATTGTGGATATTAATGACTGGCCAAGTTTCGCTCCAATAAGGGACAGGGCAAGCAAGGTAATTGGAAATATAATATATAATAAAGCAGTTAAATTTTAAAACGATTAAATAAGTATGTATTCAAAAATTCAAACAAAAATTCCCGGTCCGATTTCTCAGAAATACTACGAGATGGAGGAAAAGTATATTTCACCCGGAATTCAAACAATTGCTACATCATCAAAAATAGTAATCGAAAAAGGTGAAGGATGTATAATAGAAGATGCCGACGGAAACAAGTTTATTGATTTTTTTGCAGGAGTTGGAGTTGCTTCAATAGGTTACAATCATCCTAAATATGTAAAAATGATGTCGGAGCAGTATTCAAAAATACACGTCGGGAGTTTCGCTTCGAAAAACAGGGCAGAGCTTTCTAAACTGCTTTCCGAAATTGCGGTTGGCGATTTAAAAAGAACTCAATATTATAGCAGTGGAGCAGAGGCTGTGGAAGCGGCTTTACGCCTTGCAAAATCATATACAAAGAAATCAGAATTTATAGGATTCTGGGAAGGGTTTCACGGAAAGACCCAGGGAGTACTGGGATTACTTGGAGATAATTTTAAAAGTAATCTGGGTCCTTTACCTTTTGGAAGATATTCAACCCCATATTCAAACTGCAGGCGATGTCCGTTTTTCTTAAAATATCCCGAATGCAATTGGGCTTGTATAGATTTTATAAAAAAGAAAATCAGATACGAAACAACTAATGATGTTGCGGCTATAATAGTTGAACCATTACAGGGAACTGCCGGAAATGTTGTTCCACCGGAAGGTTTTTTAATTAAACTTAAAAAACTTGCGGAAGAAATCGGAGCGGTGTTAATAGCAGATGAAATGATTACGGGGTTTGGAAGGACAGGAAAAATGTTCGGATGCCAACACGATGGAGTAGTGCCGGATATAATTACGATTGGAAAAGGTTTTGGTGGTGGTTTTCCGATGACGGGATTGATGGCGAGAGACGAAGTGATATTTTCGAAACCATTTGCAAATCCAAGCGGAAGTTCATCGAGTTATGGCGGTAACCCCATTGCATCGACGGGAGCACTTGCGGCATTGAGGATAATCATAGACGAGGGCTTGGTAGATAATTCAAAAAACGTAGGTGAATATATGATGAAAAGATTCAATGAACTAAAAGAAAAATATCCTGTAATTGGAGAGGTGAGAGGAAAAGGATTGATGATAGGAGTAGAGTTGGTAGAAGATAGAAAGACAATGAAAAAGCTCGATAAGAAATATACACAAATGTTATTCAAAGAAGCATTAAACAGGGGATTGATTATGATGGGATACAATCCCGACATCAGGATAAATCCACCACTTGTAATTACAAAAGAAATAGCGGAAGAAGGAATAAACATATTTGAAGAAGCGATAAAAATTGTCTCCGGTAGAATCAACATATAAGTCCAAAGATACAGAAGAATTAATCGACAGGTTCTTTTTCAGACCTGCGGGTTACGGTATTGCTTTAATTTCAAGAAAATTGAAAATTACTCCGAACACCCTAACTATCATCAGTATTATTCTTGGAATGACAGCAGGTCATCTTTATTATTATTCTTCAATCTGGATTAATGTAATAGGTATTTGTATCTTTATTTTTGCGGATATACTCGATAGTGCAGACGGACAGCTCGCAAGAATTACAAATAACACTTCAAAAACGGGAAGGATATTTGATGGTGTCGCAACAAATTTAATTTCGATTTCCATTTATTCCCATTTAATTTTACGGTCTTTGGCTATGGGTTTCGGCTGGTCTATAGTTCTAATTGCTGCAATAGCCGGAGCGAGTCACGTTATACAGGCGGCGACAGCGGATTTTTACAGGCACGCATATCTATATATTGTTTGCGGAAAAGAAAAATCGGAACTGGATTCATCAGCAAACATCAGGGAACAAATAGCAAATCTTCCCTGGAAAGGAAATTACATAGATAAATTTTTTCTGAAAGTTTACTTAGATTATACACAAAGGCAGGAATTTATTTCAAGAAAGTTTTTGGAATTAATAGATTATATAAAAGCAAATTACGAAACTATTCCCGAATGGTTAAGCAATGAATACAGAGCTTCGTTCAAAAAAATGAATAAGTATTATAATTTCCTGACCGTGAATTCAAGAACAGTAGCGGTGGCAGTGGCTATATTAGTTAATATTCCCGTACTATATTTTTTATTCGAAATTTTTGTACTGAACGGTGTTTTGATTTTTGTTTTGATTACACAGATGAAAAAAAGTCAAGCGTTGTTAAATAAAATTAAAAAAGTTTAAATTATTATGTTAAGAGGTGCAATAATAGGACTTGGAAAAATAGCACAGACAGGGCATATTCCTGCTTATTTAAGCAAAAGAGTAAAGAATAAAATAGATATTGTTGCAGGGGTCGATATATCGGAATCAAATTCGAAAATTTTTTTAAAATTAATTCCGGGAGCAAGAGTATTTTCGAGTGCGGATGAAATGTATAAGAATCAAAAAATTGATTTCGTTGATATATGTGTTCCACCTCATCTACATACAGATTATATAAAGTCGGCATTGAAGAATAATGTCGCAATTATTTGTGAAAAGCCTTTTACGAAGAGTGTCAAAGAAGCAAAGCTGTTAAAGAAGAAATTGATTGGTTCAAAAACGGTTTTTTTTCCGTGCCATCAATATAAATATTCCCCAATCTGGAGTAATTTTAATAAGTTCACCGCAAAAAACAATAAGGGAGTTTTTCTTCAATTCAATATTTTCAGAAATACAGCCGACAAAGGTTTCGACAATAAAAACCCGGGATGGAGAACGGATAAAAAATTCAGCGGAGGCGGAATAC
>JBAZEQ010000243.1:0-4059 GCA_041653855.1 Ignavibacteria bacterium
GATTATATTGTTTAAGAAGAAACAGAAAATATTTTCTGTATCTATTTCTTACTGAAATTAAGTCAATGACTTTTACATCAAATAAATTTCTATCAATATTTGCAGCTAATGAGCACAATCCAAGATTTGGAATCCTGAAAAGCATATCAACTCCAAAATACGTATCAGGATTTGCGGCAAGTAAAACTTTTATTTTATTATTCGTTTTCAATATAGAAAAAAAACACACAATTCTACTTATAGAATCGTGTGTTAATAAATTATTTTATCAATTAAGTATTAAAAACCTACCCTGAGCCCGGTGAAGAAAGAATAATTAATCATTGAAATTCTATCTACAATTGAAGTTTTTCCTAAATTATTCAATCCACCATACTGAAAATCAACACCGAATATTGCACTTAAAGGATATGCAAAGACATAATTACCCGTTAATGTTCCGTTCAAACCTAAATCAAAATTTTTAAGACCGGAACCGTTTGAAACGTTATTAGGAGCAGACATCATAATACCTAAATACGGACCCCCGTTAAAATCAACTCCAAAGGTTTCGGTTAACATCCCACCAAAATGAACATTAAGAGGTATATTCATATAATTTGCTGTCATATATAAAGATTCTCCCTTTTTAAAAGAAGAATCAGCCACGAGCGGGACAATATTTGGATTTGTGAGTTCAAAACTCTTACCGTTTATAGTCAAACCGGATGAAAAACTTACCGATTCAAATAGACTCAAATAAAACAGAACACCTGTTTTAAATCCGAGTTTTGATTTTGTTGTGTAATTTCCGACACCAGAAGCAGAAGTAACATTTGCACTTGTACCTCCGACACCAAGCTGAAAATCTATATAAAAATCTATAAGTTTTTTACCCGAACGGAAATCGAACTCATCTTTTGCTTTCTTATAGTCCAAATCAATTTTCGATAAGTATTTATCTTTTTTATTCTTATCCAGAATTGGTTTACTCGGGTCCCCATCAGCTTTTACAATTTGATAACCGAGAAAGAATACTATAATCAGTAACAGAGTAATTACTTTTTTCATTTTTTTCTCCTTTAGTAATTTAATATTATTATAATTCATTTTATTTATCAATTTCGTTCAATTCTAAAACTTTTTTTTCCCATTCAGCATTCAATTTACTAATAGTTTCTTGAATTTCCTTATATTCCATATTAATTTCAATTACATAATCTGCATCTTTAAAAAATTCTTCTTTCGACATTATTTGCTCGAGTTCGATTTTTCTCTTATCATTTTTCTCTATTTCCTTTTCTATCTCGCTTATTTTTTTCTTAATCGGATTGATTAATTTCAAAAATTCTTTACGTATTTTTTTCTGCTCCTGATTTATCAAGTAGAATGATTTTTTCTCGTTCGCATACTCTTCTTTTTCCTGCTTTTCTTTTTTAAAAATATTTCTTTCGGCTAATTCCTTCTCTTTAACTTTAATATATTCAAATGAGTTTCCGAAAAATGTTTTTATATTTTTATTTTTTACTTCAATTATTTTAGATACAAAACCATCTATAAATTCTCTATCGTGCGATACTACTACAACCGAACCTTCATATTGTTTAAGAGCATTTTTTAGAACTTCTTTGGATTTCATATCGAGATGATTTGTAGGTTCATCGAGAATTAAAAAGTTCGACGGTTCGATTAACATTTTTGCCAATGCAAGTCTTGACTTTTCTCCTCCTGATAGTACTCTTACCTTTTTAAATACATCGTCCCCCCTGAACAAAAAGCTACCGAGAATAGAGCGTAAATCTTTTGCAGATACAGAACTCGCTGATTCTTCCATTACTTCAAGTACAGTCTTATCGCCGCTTAATTCCTCTGCCTGGTTCTGTGCAAAGAACTTAAAATCAACAAGATGTCCATATTTAATTTTCCCGCTGTTTATCGGTTCTATATCGGCAATAATTCTCGATAATGTGGATTTACCTGCTCCGTTATTCCCTACGAGTGCTATTTTCTCACCTCGTGAAATAATTAGATTCAAATTTTCGAGTACATAATTCTTTCCGTCATAAGATTTTTCTATTCCATCCAATTCGATTGTAATTTTACCCGAATGAGTTGCAGGAGGAAAATGAAAACGAACGGTTGTCTCTTCATCATCCATTTCAATTAAATCCATCTTCTCAATCTGTTTTATTCTACTCTGTACTGCCCTTGCTTTCGTAGATTTATATCTAAATCTTTCGATAAACTTTTCCTGCTGTTTTAAATATTTCTGTTGATTTTCATACTGACTTCCGAGCATTTCTTTTCTTTTTTCTTTTTCGATAACAAAAAAAGAATAATTCCCGCTGTATTCCGTTACTTTACCAAGTGATATTTCATATGTTTTCTTTGTAATATTATCGAGAAAATTCTTATCGTGAGATACTAAAATCACAGCACCATTATAATTCTGTAGATAATTCTCAACCCAGAGGAGCGATTCAAAATCCAGGTGATTTGTTGGTTCATCGAGCAATAATATTGACGGATTTTTTAAAAGAAGTTTTGCAAGTGTTATTCTCATTTGCCATCCTCCGCTAAATTCATCTGTAAATCTTTCGAAATCACTAACTTCAAATCCAAGACCGATAAGAATTTTTTCTATTTTTGATTTTAAACGAAAACCATCTAATAAAAGAAATCTTTCCTGTAATTCGGAATATTCATTAAGTAAATCCAAATAATCTTCAGAATTTGTATCCTTTATTTTTTTAATCTCAGATTCAGTTTCACTTATTTCATCCTGAATTCTATTCAAATCGTCTGCGGCAGTATAGACTTCATCATAAAGAGTTTTACCCTCAAATAATGTTGCCTCCTGTGGAAGATACCCGACCGTAGTATGTTTTGAAATTGCAACGTTACCGCTATCATGCTGTTGTAAACCTGCAATTATCTTTAAAAGAGTGGATTTCCCCGCACCGTTGGAACCCACAAAAGCAATTCTTTCTTTTCCTGCTATTCTAAAACTTACATTCTCGAATAGTGTCCTCGAACCGAATGCTAAACTAATATTACTTAATGAAATCAATAATCAATTTATAAGTTAACGCAAATTACCATTCATAATTCAAAATATAAATTCAAATATATCCCTTTGTAAAAAAAATATATTTTATTAATATTGTGTTTTGAATAATTAATGTATAAGTTTATACTTCAAGATTACAGATGATAAAAATTCGATTAGTAATAATATTACTCCTTTCTTCATACTTTGTTAAAAGTCAAAGTTTTACGACAAACGACTTTGAAATAAAGAGGAGAAATTTCTCCGTTACATTAAGAGACGGTATCAAATTGGATTGCACTACGCTTTCGCCTGTAACTAATAAACCTGAAAATGGTTTTCCGTGTATTGTATATTGCCATGGATTCGGAAAAAATAAAGAAGACAATCTTTCAAATGCAATTATTTTATCCAAATATGGATTTGTAACATACACCTACTCAATGCGAGGACAGGGTAATTCCGAAGGTGAATCAAATTTAATCAGCAGTATCGAGGCACTTGATTTGGAAGAAGTAATAGAATATATTAAAAAAGACTCATTGATAGACGTAAACCGGATTGCAATAATCGGTTCATCACAAGGAGGAATTATTCCTTTGATGGGAATATGTAATGGTCTTAAAGTAAGATGTGTTATATCGGATTTAATCTCACCGGATTTTGCTTCCAACTGGATTGAAAACGGATGCGTAAAAATGTCTTTACTATGGTCACTAAGCTATGGTGAGAATAATATCAGGTATAATACGGAAGTAAAGAAATTCAGAAGCTGGATATTATCCAAAAGGAAAGATCACTGGGACAGCTTAAATTATAATCTTCCTATGCAAAGAGATTTTTCAAATATTATTAAGAATAATACCACACCAGTTTTTATTTCAAATTCATTTGAGGATAAATACTTCAGTTCTAACAGTATTATAGAAAATATGTTAAAATTCCCCGATAATTCAAAATTTTATTTTGGCGGAATAGATGGTCATGGCAGTAAGCCAGTAGATGATGAAATAAATTTCCACAACAACAGT
>JBAZEQ010000244.1:0-4054 GCA_041653855.1 Ignavibacteria bacterium
AATGAAGGAACATCGAGAGATCTGCAATTAATTCCAAGCGAACGGAATACTGCGGCAAATGCATCGGAGCTATATCTTCCCATAGAAGGTATAAGAACTTCGACCTCTTTAGAAGTGATACCAATTTTATTATCGTAAGAGTCAACAATACTGATTTTTTTATCTTCGGTAAATATTTTCATCGGGTTAATCGATTGCACGTTTTCATCGATACTTTCATCACTTTTTAGCATTAAATAATTCTTAATAATATCCAGTGCGGCATCTATCCTTGTATCAATTCCTACGTCAGCAGAATGGCTGTCGAGTTCGAGAGTAAGAGAGGGTTTATCTCCCATTATTCTCCTGAAATATGATAGAATAAATGAATCAGGACCGCAGGAAAAATTTGTAATAAATGTTCCGAAAAGTTGTTTATGTTTTTTTACAAAGCGTGCATTTGAGAGAATCTGGTGACCGCTGTACCAGTACATATTTTCATAAGAATCTTTTATTTCATTTGGGAGAAAGTCGTGTGGAATAATAGTAATATTTTTAGATGCAAATTTATGAGGGATATTAAGATTAGCTTCTATTGCAAATGCATTGTACGACCTGCCGAATAAAATTATTCCTAAATTATCGGAATTGCTTTCTATTTCTTTCAGAGCTTTTCTTCCAAGTTCTTTAAACTCATTCTGCATTTCGTTAAATCTATTATATGAATAATCAAAAGCAGACATTGCTATTTTTTTATCTTTACCAACGTCTTTTGCGATACCGATAAATATATTTTTTAATTCTTCTTCGGGAAGTGTAAAATCAATTACCGGATTTAAAAATCTCGTATTTTTACTTTCTTTTTTCTCAATTTCATCTCTGAAAGTTGATTTCAAATAATAGCATTCACCTTGAACAAATACGCATAAGCGATTGTACTGATGCTCACTATGGCTATCCATCTGCGTGATATGAGGAAGGAAAATATAATCTACATTTTTCTTCAGAAGGTTACCGAAAAAACCATGAGACAATTCTACAGGATAGCAGAAAGATGATTGGATTTTATCTTTGCCGCATTCATCTGCACCATCAGATAATACGACTTCAAGCCCGAGTTTATTAAAGAAATTGTGATAAAACGGGTAAAGAGTATTAGTCAATAAACTCCGTGAAATACCGATTCTTTTTCTTGCTACGGATTTTTTATAGAGATTTTTATCAATATATTTATTAAAAACCAAATCTTGACGGATGTTTACATAGTTATGCTTACCCGTATCCGCAACAAAATTGTTTCTTTCATTATAGTATTTATTACAAGCTCCTCCGAAGGGATATTTTTTTCCTTCGACTTCAAATAAGGATATTCCGCATTTTCTGTCGCATTTTTCTGCACCTCCTGCACAAACAAAATCATTTATATATTTAAATTCACGATTGATTAAATTATCGAGTTTAAAATCCGATTTATCTAATAATCCCAAATTAATTCTATTATTTATTTCAAGAGCAACTCCGAAAGCACCCATCAGACCAGGTTCGGGAGGAACAATTATTTCTTTATTAATCAAATTGGACATAGCATAAGGTATGGCTTTGTTATAACATACACCACCCTGCATAAAGACTTTTTTACCAACAGGTCTATTCCCTTTTACCCTGTTTACATAGTTCATACATATTGAATACACCAATCCGGCAACAATATCTTCACGACTTGCTCCTTCGTGGCTTGCATTTTTAATATCGCTCGATATAAATGCCGCACACTGGTCATTGAAATTCAACGGAGCATCCGATTTAAAAGCAATTTCCCCAATATCCAGATAATTAATATTAAGCGTTTCTTTTGCCGCTTCCTCGAGAAAAGAACCTGTTCCGGCTGAGCAAGCTTCATTCATAGCATAATCACTGGCAACACCATTTGTTAAGTGAGTGTATTTAGCATCCTGCCCCCCGATTTCGAATATAGTATCAACATCCTTATCAAAATATGCCGAAGCAACGGCGTGAGCTATTATTTCATTTACAACGCCTTTTGTAAGAGCGTGTAGAGCTGCAATATTTCTACCTGAGCCTGTAGCACCTAACCCTATTATATTTATATCTGTTAAGACTTGCTCTTTAAGTTCTTTGTAACAGTTAATAGCAGCCTGAACAGGGTTACCATTTGTTCTTAAATATACAGAAGCAAGTAATGCATTATCGTTTACCCTTATAATGACTGCTTTTGTGGTTGTTGAGCCAACATCAAGACCAATAATGCATTCATCTCCTTTTTCTGCTTTTCCTTTGAGAATTTCTTTAAATATTACTTTACTTTCGGTATTATTTAAAGATTTTAAGGTTGAAAATGTATGGCTATGATGTTTAAACAGCTTCGAAATATCAATTTTATGAAAATTCTTTAAACCAAATATACTTGCACCGAGAGCTTCGAAATAAGAAGATTCAGGAGGAATAATTAAATCAGGATATCTATTTTTAATAAATCTTACAACGCTATTATTCTTTGTAACTCCACCGATTAGCAGTATTTTTTTAGAATTTTGTTTGGATATTAGTTCAATTGTCTTTTCAGCAATCATTTTAGCTAAACCGGATACGACCTGTGATTTAGGAACACCTTTATTTAATGCGTGAGTACAATCACTTTTGCAAAAGACACTGCATCTTCCGGAAACACTGTATGGTATTTCTATTTCTTCTATTTTTGAAGTATCGGAGAGATTTAAATCCATTCTTCTTATTTGCTGGAGAAAAAACTCCCCTGTCCCTGATGCACATTTATTACCTGTTATTACATTATCTATACTTCCACTGGAATTAAGATGATAAACCATAAAGCTTTCGCTACCAAGTGATGCAATTGCTTTTTCTTCAGAGTTTAATCCAAGATACTTAACCGATTCTTCTACGGCTTCCGGCTCAGATATAGTGAATGCATTTATTAATTCCTTAAACTTTCTACCGGTTACAATGATAGAATAATCTGTCGATTCAAAATTTTTAAAATATTCGGATATGTATGTTTTTGGATTACCTTCGTGAATAATTGATTTATACTCGAGTATAGATACAATACCGCTCTGTTCTTTAGTTTTTACAAAAGAAATAGTCGAAGCACCGATACATATACCCAATGAAAGCATTGACATTCTTCTTAATTATTAATTTTTACTATTTATTATAAAATCGGAACATATCTTGGCACTCTTTATCGCTCCTTCTATTGTAGCAGGATAACCTGTATCAGTCCAGTCTCCCCCGATATACAAATTTTCTATATTACTATATTGTTTATTCCTGAAATTTTCACTTCCCACTTCAGGTATAAATGTTGCTCTTTTTTCTTTAATAACTTTAAAATCCATAACATTATTTTCATTAAAACCATTCAAACAAGATTTAATATCATTCAAACATATTTTAAATATCTCGTTATTATCTTTTTCAGTCAGATTATTTTCGATGAAATCCGCACCACTAATAACAATGCACAGATGTCTCTTTCCTTTCACAAAAATCCATTGAACGACTGTATCCACAAGACCTATCATACAATTTTCAATTTCAAAATTCAAGTCTTCTTTAAAAAATAAATGAACGGAAATTATGGTCGAAGACCTTAGCTTCTCTATATTACAAATATATTGTGAATTTTTATCTTTGTCAAATAATTTAAGCAAGGAATAATTCGGAACCATACTAAAATAGTAATCATATTTTTCTTTTTTTCCATTTTCCATTTCAATATTTTGAACAATACTATTTTCAATATTAATTTTCTTAACACCGGAGCCTAAATACATTTTAACTGATTTATCATTAAGATAATTTACTGCATTATAAATAAACAAATCATTCAAATTATTATCGGATAAGATAATAGACATATTTTTTTTATATTCAGTTCCTTTTTTTACAAGTTTTACGAATAAATCCGCACTTACATATTCTGGTAAAGTATTGAATGAAGCGAGTATTAAAGGATTCCAAAAAAACTTTTTAAGACTATCTGTTTGCTCAAGGTCATTCAATAGCTTTTCTACACTATTATTTTTCAAATAAT
>JBAZEQ010000245.1:0-4046 GCA_041653855.1 Ignavibacteria bacterium
TATTCGATTGGCTTCTGCGGGTCTCCGTTTTCTCTTCTAAAAGTCAACTCACAATGAATTTTTGTGAACTCTTCGAGAGAACATGGACCCCTGCTGATAATTTGTTTTTCTAATGCTGTTTTATATAGTGGTAAAAATAATTCCGCTGTTTGGTCTTCATTATTCGGGTCGTTTATCTTTTCGTCCCATTCTTTTTTTGCTTTATTCCAATCGTTCAATTTAATTCCTTCTTTCTCTATTATTTCTTTATATGCTTCATCGTCCTCATTTGCATTTATAGTTTTCACAATAAGTTCTACATATTTTTCAAGAGAAACTCCATATATTGTTAAATTTTTCATTAATTAATAACCTTTTTAAATCTTTTCCTGCCGGTTTGTTTCTTCAGCAAATTAGCTACATTAATAACATTCATTTTCATACTTACTATTTCTTTTTCGCTTATATTATTTTTTTTCATATAAAATATTATAAACAAAAATATAGTGCCTGTATGCATTTTCAAACTTTTATTCATTTTCAGGTTTCCGGTAAGAATAAGCGGTTAATATCAGGAATGAATGATTCACAATTATATTATCTAAATAAAGCATTCCGATTTTTATGAAATGGATATTTTGATGTATTTTTGAACTAACTACAAAATGTTTTGTTCTCTATATGTATGGGATTTATTGAATATTTACTAAAAATTAAGTACTTTTACTGCTTTGTAATTTTTTATTTTCTATTAACCTTACTCTTTCAAAGCGAAAATCTGCCGGCACAAAGCTATGACTATAAATATTCCAATTTTACATCAGAAAATGGACTTTCCAATAACTCTGTAAATTGCATTTATCAGGATAATTATGGATTTTTATGGATTGGGACAAATAACGGTTTAAATAAATACGATGGTTACGTTTTTACAAATTACCACTCTAACCCTCTTGATAGCACGTCCATTTCTAACGATTTTATTACTTATATAACTGAAGATAATTCCGGCTCATTGTGGATTGCTACGCTCGAAGGGGGTTTAAACAGATTTGATAGAAACAATCAAAGTTTTTATGCTTATTATAATAATCCATTTGATTCGGCATATATAAATGGAAAGGAAATTAATGCAATTTGCGCAGATGAATTTGGAGACATTTGGATTGGCTCTAAGACTAAAGGGTTATATAAATTAAATACAGAAGCAGAAAAATTCATTAATTATAATTTAATAATAGAAAAAACATATTTTGCTTTTTCAAAGGAAATTAATTCTGTTCTGTGCATTGGAAATTCACGATTATTATTAGGAACAAAAACCGGTCTTATTTTATTTGATTACAAGAAAAACCTTACCAAATCATTTTTACATTCGGATATTAATAATAATAGTCTGTTTGATAATTGCGTTTGCTCATTATACAAGGATAAAAATAATCAAATTTGGATTGGGACTTTAAATTCAGGTTTCCAAAAATTCGATGTGGAAACAGGAAACTTTTATACTTATGATATATTCAACAGAAATTCTGGTACCTCGAAATCTAAATTCATTAATTACATTTCTGAAGATAATAACAATAATATACTATTATCATATGACTACGGAGATAGGATTTACAAATTTAATAAAAGTACTAATAATAAAGAAATCATCGATTTTAACGTAATAAACTCAAGTGTACTAAATGAAAGGTATATGAACACAATATTTGTTGATAGAACCGATATTTTATGGTTAGGCACTAAAAATATGGGACTTAATAAAATCAACCTTCACAAATCTAAGTTTGATATAATCACATACGAGGTAAAAAATAATATAAAAGTGTCCGGAAGAAAAACCGAAGCAGTATATGTAGATGATGACAACAATCTTTGGCTGGGTACAACAGAGGGATTAGTATTTATTGACAGAAATAATAATATTACCAAAATTTACAAAAACATCTCGGATAATTCTTCAGGTACAAACATCAATACCATCAGTACAATTTTAAAAGATAAAAGTAATTTTTTATGGATTGGTACAATCGGTGGCGGGTTATTTAAATTTGATATTAAAAATGAAGATTTTATAAATTATAAATACAATTCGAACAATAGTAATTGCATTGGCTCAGACAATGTTTCATCCCTATTCATTGATAATAACGACGTTATATGGATTGGGACAACCGATAACGGTATCAATATTTTTGATACTAAAAACGAAAAATTTAGTTATTTTCCGATAGTTATGAACGATTCAATTTTATTAAAAGATAATAATATTTCCGTAATCACCAAAGATAAATATGGTATTATGTGGATTGGTACACTTTCAGAAGGACTTATAAATTATAATACAAAGGATGGAACATTTAACCGCTTTAGATTCGATGCAAGTAATAGAAACAGTATAAACTCCGATATTATTCTTTCTATATGCGAGAATAACGAGGGAAAGATTTGGATTGGCACTAATAACGGGCTGGAAGAATTCGACAGAAATACAAATAGCTTTTACCATTTCTTAAATAATGATGGTCTTACTTTTGAAACCGTAAACGCAATCCTTGCCGATGATATGAATAATCTCTGGCTCGCTACAAATAACGGGATAACAAAATTCAATTTATCTCAAAGGCAGTTTAGAAATTATAATTCATTCGACGGTCTGCAAGGAAAAGAATTTAATCAGTCTTGTAGCAAAAGTAAATATGGAGAATTTCTTTTCTGTGGTACAAACGGGGTCAATTCATTTTTTCCCGATAGTATATCTGATAGACCAAATAACTCGAGAATAGTTTTAACTTCAATAAAATATTCAAACGCTTTAAAAACTTTACGTAAAAATATTAATAGTCTAAAAGATATAGAACTTTCCTATTCGGAAAACTCAATTTTGTTTGAATTCTCATTATTGGATTTTACAAATCCCTCATTTTATTCTTATGCATTCAAACTGGATGGATTCGATATTGACTGGAACTATTCCAAAAACTCAAGAACAGTAAAATATACAAACCTTGCTCCGGGAAACTACACTTTCCTTGTTAAAGGTTCCAATAGTGATGAAGTTTGGTCAGAACCAATAAGTATTAAAATAAAAATATCTTATCCATTTTGGAAAACCTGGTGGTTTTATGCCATACTAATCTTAGCTACATTAACAATTGTATCTATAGTTTTTAATAAAATATACTCATATAAGAAAAGCAACAAGCTGCTTGAACTTAATATTTTTGATAAATCCGAAAACTTGGATATTACAAATATATCTCTGCAAAAAGAAATTCTGGAAAGAAAAAAATTCGAAGAATCGTTTATCGATTCTGAAAAGCACTATCGTTTGGTTGTAGAGAATGCAATTGAGGCAATTATTATATTTCGAGATGGGGTTATTCTTTACACAAATCCCGAAACATCCAAAATTCTTGATTATGACTTTAACGATATGTCCCTGATTTCTTTCTTAAATTATATTCATCCGGAAGACAGAGAACTTATTCAGAATATTTATCTAAAAACTCATATAGATAAGAATCTCAAAAATTATTATTCAGTCAGAATTAAAAGATTAGATTTAAGAGAAATAATAGTGGAAATAAACTCCGTAATATTACCCAAAAAAGAAAAATATGAAATCATTTTCTTTATAAAAGATATTACAAGCAAAAAACTCGCAGAAGACGAAATAAAGTCTGCACTTGAAAAAGAAAAAGAATTGAGTGAATTACGTTCAAGATTTATCTCTATGACATCACACGAGTTCCGGACACCTCTGACATCTATAAATACTTCGGTGGAAATTCTTGAAAAATATAGCGAACATCTTACCCACGAGCAAAAGAAAAATAATCTTATACGGATACAGGAAAACGTCCTGCAAATGAAACGTCTTCTAAATGATATCCTTACTATCGGAAAATCTGATGCAGGTATGTATAAATTAAATTTAGAATCAGCAGATATAAATAAACTATGCTTCCAAATAATCGAGCATTTTCATACTTACATTTCATATAATACCAAGCTTAAATTCAAATATGCAACAGAAAACTTAAACAACAGGGTTCTTT
>JBAZEQ010000246.1:0-4043 GCA_041653855.1 Ignavibacteria bacterium
AAAGAATTGTTTAAAAAGAATATTCTTTGTCAGTACCGAATTAAAAAATTCAATACTGAAAAAAGGAATTTACTTTCCTGCGATAAAACAATCTGTATTATATAATTCGTATACTGTAAATTCGGTTCTACCGGTACAAAGCAATAAATCGAATGAAAAAATCGTTATCGGGTATATTGGAAGATTAGTGGATTTAAAAAGAGTGGAATATTTGATTGAAAGTGCGGAATATTTAAAAAAAAACAAAATTGAAAATTTTAGAATAGATATCATTGGTGATGGTAAATCCAAAAAGAAACTTATGGAATATTCAAAAGAATTATGCGTGGATGATTTTGTGAATTTTATGGGATATCAATCTGATGTCGAAATCTATTATAATAACTTTGATGTTTTTCTTTTACCGTCCCGTGAAGAATGTTTGTCTCTTGCTCTGATAGATGCAGGTGTTAAATCTGTGCCAGGTGTAGCTTTTGATATTGGCGGAAATAATGAAATTATAATTAACGGTAAATCAGGTTTTTTGGTTAATTCAAAAGAGGAATTGTTTATTAAAACTGAATTATTGATAAATGACAGAAATAAAAGACTGGAATTGGGTAAAGAGGCAGAATCGTATTGCAAAATTAAATTTGATAAAAAAAAGAGATTCCAATATTTGGAAAATTTGTTTAAAAGTCTAATTTAGTATAGTTTGTATAGAAAAAATAATCTTGTAAAATTTTTTAATTCTTCTGCTTCTGATAGAGAGAAGTGGAATAAAAGAAATTATTATTATCATAAATTACTTAAAAAGTATTATTCGTTTCTGATTCCAAAGGATAGCAGAGTCCTGGAAATCGGTTGTGGTACTGGTGATTTATTATATAGCGTGAAGCCTTTTTATGGTGTAGGTATCGATATTTCTGAAGATATGATAAAAATTGCTGATTCAAAATATCCTGATTTAAATTTTCATGTTTCTGGTGCTGAAGATTTTAATGTTGAAGGGAATTTTGATTATGTAATAATTTCAGATTTGATTGGTTTTTTATGGGATGTCCAGAAATCTTTTAAAAATCTGAAAAAGGTATGCAATGATAATACGAAAATTATTATTTCTTCTTATAATTATTTGTGGGAACCCGTTTTAAAGGTCTCGGAATTTTTAGGCTTAAAACAAAAACAGCCTATTCAAAACTGGTTGTCTATGAAAGATATTATTGGGTTATTGGAATTAGAGGGATTCGAATCGGTGAAAACAGATAGAAAAATATTGCTGCCAAAGAGAATCCCGCTATTAAATTTCTTTTTTAATAATTTCATTGCTAATTTACCTGTATTAAATCACTTTTGCCTTGTAAATATTATCATTGCTAAAATAGTACCCGAAAAAACAAAGGATTATTCTGTTACAATCGTTATCCCTGCTAAAAATGAAAAAGGAAATATAGAAAATGCAATATTAAAAACTCCCGAGTTCGGTAAAAGTCAAGAATTTATTTTTATTGAAGGAAATTCACAAGATGGTACTTACGAAGAAATGTTGAGGATTAAGGATAAATACAAAAATAAAAATATTATTATTGAGAAGCAGATAGGTAAAGGCAAAGGTAATGCTGTAAGAGAAGGATTCGAAATAGCAAAAGGTGAGTTATTAATGATTCTCGATGCTGATTTGACAACCCCGCCGGAAGACCTTCCGAAATTTTATGACGCTATAAAATTCAATAAAGGTGAATTTATTAATGGCTGTAGGTTAGTTTACCCGATGGAAAAACAAGCTATGAGGTTTCTGAATCTTTTAGCAAATAAATTCTTTGGATTGTTTTTTACTTATTTATTGGGGCAAAAAGTAAAAGATACATTATGCGGAACAAAGGTTTTGCTGAAAGAAGATTATGAAAGAATTAAATTGAACAGAAGTTATTTCGGAGATTTTGACCCATTCGGTGATTTCGATTTGCTTTTTGGAGCTGCAAAATTGAATCTTAAGATAACCGAAATTCCTGTAAGATATAGGGATAGAGTATATGGGTCGACACAAATAAGCCGCTTTAAACACGGGTGGCTCTTACTTAAAATGAGTCTATTTGCTGCAAAAAAAATCAAATTCTTTTTATAAAATGAATATAAGTATTTTTGGATTAGGTTATGTCGGGTGTGTTAGTCTTGGTTGCTTTGCTAAATTAAAGCATAATGTTATTGGTGTTGAGATAAATAAGAAAAAAGTTGAGTTAATAAATAAAGGTCAGTCACATATAATTGAACCCGGACTAAATGAATTAGTTTCAAATGGAGTTAAAAATAAAAATATTAAAGCGACTCGGGATTATAAATGGGCAATTAAGAATTCGGACGTATCTTTTGTATGTATTGGTACCCCCGGTAAAAAAGATGGAAATCTGAATCTTAAACCACTTTTTAATTCCTTAATACAAATTGCGGAAGGTTTAAAATTAAAAAATATTTATCATACTATTGTTATCAGAAGTACTGTTCACCCTGGATCATATGATAAAATAATAAATATTTTAGAAAAATATTCTGATAAGAAAAAAGAAAAAGATTTTTGCGTCGTCATAAATCCTGAATTTTTACGTGAAGGTTCTGCTGTTCAGGACTTCTTTAATCCACCAATGAATGTAATCGGTACGGACTGTGGAAAATCTATAACGATATTAAAAAAAATATATTCTTTTAATAAAGCACCTGTAATTATTGTTTCCGAAAACATTGCTGAACTTATTAAACTTGTTAGTAATGCTTTTCATTCAATTAAAATATCATTTGCTAATGAAATTGGGAATGTATGTAAAAAACTTAATATTGATTCATTTGAGATTATGAGATTACTTGCTCTGGATAAAAAATTAAATATCTCTTCGGCTTATTTAAAACCGGGTTTTGCATTTGGTGGCTCCTGCCTGCCAAAAGATTTGAAAGCATTGAATAAAATCGCTAAAAGCAACCTGCTTGAACTGCCATTAATTTCGAATGTTATAAGTTCAAACGAATTTCAAAAACAATTGACGTTTGATTTAATAAAAAGTTTGAAAGAAAAAAATATTGGTATATGGGGGCTGAGTTTTAAAATTGGAACCGATGATTTAAGAGGAAGTCCGATTATTGATGTCGTGAAGATGTTAATCAAGAATGGATATAATGTGAAATTATTTGATGAAAATATCGATTTGAAAAAATTAATTGGAGTTAACAAGACTTATATTTATAAAAAATTACCCGTAATAGATAAATTATTTGAAAAGAATTTTGATGCATTATTAAAATTCTCAAAAGTACTTGTTGTAAATTCGAATAATGTTAAATTATTAAATAAAATAAATAAACATAATAATCTTAAAATTGTAGATTTAGTTAATATTGATGAACTACGTTCGAAAAATAATTATTATGGCTTATGCTCGTAAATAATAGGAGTTAAAATATGGCACTTAATGTATTACATCTTGTCCGTAAATCAACACAATTAAAAGCTACTTTTATAAATGACCAGATAACCAACCACGTAAAATATTTCCCTTTTATTGTTATTAAGAAAATATTGAAAAAAAAGTATGATGGTGGTTTTGCTGAATTTGATTATAATAAATATAATATTTGTTACTTAGAAGATGGAAATTATATATTGTATAAATATTTTAGAAAAATATCGAAATCAGATATTCATAAAATAT
This sequence comes from Ignavibacteria bacterium, assembly GCA_041653855.1. Lineage (GTDB taxonomy): Bacteria > Bacteroidota > Ignavibacteria > Tepidaquicellales > Tepidaquicellaceae > FEN-1279. The sequence goes on from JBAZEQ010000246.1 coordinate 3,678, forward strand.
TGAATTTTATAAAAGATAATGAAATTAAGATTTTGCATTTTCATTATGGCTCGGATGCGGGAATGTTCTATGAAATTATGAAAAAATCGAATATTCCATCGGTAGTATCCTTTTATGGATACGATTCTTCATCTTTCCCTAAAAGGATTTTCGGATTAGGTAAAAAATATTTACAAAACAGGGTCTTTCGGTATGCGGATAAGCTGTTGGCTATGAGTGAAGATATGAAAAATGATTTTATTAAATATGGATGTGATGAAAAAAAAATAATCGTCCATTATTATGGTGTTAAAGGGAAAATTTATAATTACCCTGATAGAAAATACATTGAAAAAAATAAATATATACTCCTTATAGTTTGTAGTC
>JBAZEQ010000247.1:0-4020 GCA_041653855.1 Ignavibacteria bacterium
CTCCGATAGAAAAAAATCATTCGGTTCTGACAGGAAAAAATCTTTTGGCAGTGATAAGCCAAAAACATGGAGCGAAGAAAAACCCCGTTCATTCGGCTCCGATAGAAAAAAATCATTCGGTTCTGACAGGAAGAAATCTTTCGCCGATGATAAACCAAAATCATGGAGTAAAGATAAACCCCGTTCATTTGGCTCCGATAGAAAAAAATCATTCGGTTCTGACAGGAAGAAATCTTTCGGTGGTGATAAACCAAAAACATGGAGTAAAGAAAAACCTTCTTTCTCAGGAAGAAGAAAAACCGATTCGTGGGATAATCCTGTATCGATGATTTGGGGCGAAGAAAATAAAGGCTCATCGGAAAGAAGCCAATCCAAACCATATTCAGATGATAAATCGAAATTCAAAAGAAAAAATAAACCGGGATTCTTCGGCAAGAGAAAATCAGGCTCCTGGGAAGACCGAAAACCCAAATTCTGGAGCGAAGGAAAATCGAATAAGAGATTGAGGAAGAAATAGTAGTCCGCCAAGGCGGATATTTGCAGTTCTAAAGAAGAGAAAATTTATTCTTTTAATTAAATATAATAATCAAAAGGGACAAATGTTACATAAGTCTAATAATATCAGAGTATTAGGTTTATTCGTGAAGAGGTAATATATTATTATTATGAGAATGCAAAATCTTCAGAATTTTTAAGCTCCTTAAAATACCTTTAAATTCCGCTAAAATTTTAAATTTCCTTAATTATTTACAAATTCCTGCATTAAACACAAAATTTTAACAAGTTCTATTATATTATCTTTTACCTTGAAAATAAACTTGGAATTTAGGAAATTAGATGTTCGTATAAAAATTAAATAAAATTATAGACAACATTTACTAATTGAATGAAAAAAGTTGTAATAACGATTGACGGTCCTACGGGTACAGGAAAAAGTACGACAGCAAAACTTTTAGCAAATAAGCTTAAATTTAATTATATAGACAGCGGTTTTTTTTACAGGGCAATAACTTATAAAGCTTTACAGGATAAATTAAAGCCTAACGATATCAACAAGCTTGTTGAAATTGCAAAGAAAATCAACATTGAATTCAAAGAGGATTCTGTATTTTTAAATGATAAAAATGTTACTGAAATACTTAGAAGTTTCGATATCACCAATAAAGTAACAAGTATAAGCAAAATAAAGCAATTAAGAAAAATCATCAACGATAAGATTAAATCGAGTAATTTTGAATACGGTCTGGTAATAGATGGTAAGGATATGGGAACAGCAGTTTTCCCGGATGCAGGTGCAAAGTTTTTTCTTATTTGCGATTTCGATGCGAGAGTTGCAAGGAGACAACAGGAATTCCTTGACTCAGGACATAAAATACTTAAGGATAAAATAGCTGTAGAACTAAAGAAAAGAGATGAAATAGATGCCAAACAGAACAATGGAGTATTGAAAAAGGCACAGGGTGCAATTGAAGTTGATACTACGAATATGATAATCGAAGAGCAGGTCGATTTTCTTTACAGGAAAATTTTATCGCTTGGTATCTTGAACAGTTAAAAAATAAATGAATTTAAATTAAACCTGCAAAATTTGCAGGAATTTGTAAACTAAACCTTTAATTTTACCGATAAAGGATTAAAGGGGTCAATATTTATCGGAGAAGCATTTTTAAAAAATGGAAGAATTAGAAAAAACAAACGTAGTTACGAATGAGAATGGAAAACCTGTTAATAAGAATTTTGATGATGAGAGAATAAACATAAGCAAATACGTAGGTACAGAATACAACGATGATGAATTTCAGACGATGCTTAAACTTTATGAAAAAACTTTTAGTGTAATAAAAGAAAATGAAGTCGTAAAAGGTAAGATTGTTGCAATTCACGGTGAAGACGTCTTAATCGATATCGGTTCAAAATCCGATGGAAGAGTCTCGATTAATGAATTCGCAAATCCCGAAGAATTATTAGTAGGTAATGAAATCGAAGTGTTCCTTGAAAAAATCGAGGACAAAGAAGGACAACTCGTACTTTCCAAAAAGAAAGCCGATTCCATCAAGATGTGGGATAGAATAGTAGATGCCCAAAAATACGGAACAATAGTAAAAGGTAAATGCTTAAGAAGAATTAAAGGTGGATTCGTTGTTGATTTAAGCGGATTAACAGCATTCCTTCCCGGTTCACAAATTGATACAAAACCCATCAGGGATTACGATGAATACGTGGGAAAAGTTCTTGATTTCAAAGTTATAAAAATTAACAACCAGATTGAAAATATTATAGTGTCTCATAAAGTTCTCATCGAAGAGTCAATGGCAGGTCAGAGAGAAGAGCTGCTCAAAACAATCAAGAAGGGAATGATATTAAGAGCCACAGTAAAAGCAATTACAGATTTTGGTGTATTTGTTGATTTAGGCGGTCTGGATGGATTGATTCATATAACAGACCTCTCATGGGGAAGAATTAATCATCCGAGTGATATAGTAAAACTCGACGATGTAATAGACGTTTATGTAATTGAATTCGACGAAGAAAAACAAAGAGTATACCTCGGATTAAAACAGTTACAACCGCATCCGTGGGATAATATTCAAAATAAATACAAAATCGGAGATAAAGTTGCCGGTAAAGTTGTATCTCTTACCGAGTACGGTGCATTTATTGAAATTGAAAAAGGTATCGAAGGACTTATACACATCAGTGAAATGTCATGGACACAACACATAACAAACCCGAGCCAGATGGTTACAATGGGTCAATTAGTAGAAGCTCAAATATTAAATATTGATTTTGATAACAGGAAACTTTCGCTCGGTATGAAACAATTAACACCAAATCCGTGGCAGAGCCTGCTGGATAAATTCCCTGTTGGTACGAAACAAAAAGGAAAAGTATGTAATATTACAAACTTTGGAATTTTTGTAGAACTTGAAGATGGTGTAGACGGATTGGTTCATATTTCTGACTTATCATGGACAAAGAAAATTCTCGACGTAAATGATTTTGTAAAAATCGGAGAGGAAATTGATGTTGTAATTTTAGGTATTGATGTAGCTAACCAGAGAATTTCGTTAGGTCACAAGCAATTATTTGAAAATCCGTGGGATAAACTCGAAGAGAAATATAAAATCGGAATCGAATCGGATTGCAAAATTGTTAAACCAATAGAAAAAGGAATTATTGTCGAACTGCCTGATGTTGTGGATTCATTTATACCCGCATCTCAATTAGCAGTGGCTCCTATAAGAAACTTCGGAGAATTATTTAAGCAGGGTGAATTAGTAAAAGCCGAAATAATTGAATTTGATAAAGCAAATAAAAAAATTGTTCTTTCCGTCATAGAATATTTGAAGGACAAAGAACAAGCTGAAATCGATGCTTATATCGCCAAATTCAAAATTCCGAGAAAATTCTCCGTTAAAGATGTTGTAGAAAAAACCAGGAGTTTCGAAGCCGAACAAATTGACTTTAGAATTGAAGATATTATCGGAGAAGAAATTCCTCCGGTAGCCGCTCCTGTTATTCCTCCGGTAGCTACACCTGTAATATCACCTCAAGAAGCTCCGGTTGTTCCTCCTACAGTTGCAGAAGTCAAACCGGAAGAAGAAAAGAAAGAAGAAACAAATAGTTAAAAAACATTGAAAGATAATAAAATATGTCGTTCCCAAACCAAAGGTTTGGGAACGCTTTTTTTTGTGGTGAATATCAAGGTAAAATATTCAATTAATTTATGAAATCACATAGAATAGAATATTAATTTAAAAATTCTTAATTTGTTTTAATAAGTTAAGAATATACGGGGGAAAAGTTAGAGTAAGTACAAATGGAAGCTGTTAATATTTTTAGCAGGTTGATAAAAATTTTTAAACGAGTAAAATTATTGAGCGGGATTACAAAGTACGGTAATGACGTTGTAATTAAAATGCTTTTCATTACGTTAATTATAGACGCTATAGCCTATCTTATAAATATAGAGATAATAAAAATCTCGTTGTTTATTCTATCGCTACTTCTGTTTCTTTT
>JBAZEQ010000248.1:0-3990 GCA_041653855.1 Ignavibacteria bacterium
TTTATCGGTTTTTAAAACATCTTCAGAATTAAATCCAATTCCATCGAGGATTTCAGAATAATATTTTATCAGAGGACTGTCCTGTGTTTTCAGAAGACCTTTGAAATTTTTTTCAAAATACGCCTTAAATTCTTTTATAAAACTTATTCTTCTAATAAGAATTTCAACTGTTATAGCGATAAATCCTTCGTTAATAGAATTCAACAAATATCTGAAATCTCTTTGCGAATAACTTTTATCATTTTGATTACATTTAAGTAATGCGTTTTTTTGCTTTAATAGCCTGCTTAAATCTTTTAAAAAATCAAGATAAACCCTGCTGGTTTGGGAAATAAGTATATCAAAGAACTTCCTTCTTTCAGAAGGATTTCCATAAGTAATATTTAAACTATGCGGTGAAAAAAATACTACCGGAAACTTACCGAAAATCTCTGAAGAAAAGCGAGAAACCTTTTCTTTATTAAGCTGATATGCTTTCTTTTTTAGACTGAAATTATAGCTTAAAGTTACATTATAATCGTTTTCCAGTTCATTCTCAAATACGCTATCAATAAAGAATTCTTCGGAGTCAAATTTCACACAATCCTGTTCGGGTGAGCCTAAAAAACTTTTTCCAAAAGTAACAAATGAAATTGCTTCAAGAATATTGGTCTTACCGTGACCATTATTTCCATAAATAAAATTAAACTTTTTGTTTAATTCAATATCCTGAAAGCCATAATTTCTAAAATCTCTTAACTTTATCCGCTTTAAGACCACTCCCTGATTTTTTTATTCATTAACTAACTCTTACCGGCATTATTAATTCCATAAAATCTTCACCGGGTAATTGTTCAGTAGGAATAATAATTGAAGCCTTTGCAGGTGTATTAAAACTAAATATTACTTCCGGGGTTTCCATTTGTGCCAGGCAATCGAGCAGGTACCCAACATTAAATGCAATAACAAACGGTTCCTTATCAAAATCAACGTCATTATTATCCGAGACAAAAGAGCCTTCAATAATTTCTTCTCCTTCTGCCCCAATTTCAGGATTATCAGCTTTTATCATTAAAGAATCGTTTTTAATTTCGAATTTCACTCTCTTTGTAATTACATCTGCAAATATCAATGCACGTCTTAATGAATTTTGCAATTCACTTTTAAAAATTTTTAGTCTTTTATCGTTTTCTTTAGGAATTACAGTTTCGTAATTCGGGAAAGTATCGTCAATCAATTTCGAATAAATTTGCAGATTATCAAAAATAACTTTAATAAGGTTATTATCATACTCAATCACCGAATCTCCGTCATTACAGAGTTTTAAAATCATTTCACAAGTTTTTAATGGTACAATGAAATTATCATCTTTAGGATTATTATGTGAGAAATTCTTAGTTAAAATTTTGCTTAACCTAAAGCCATCTGTAGCAACGAATCTTAATTCTTCTTTTTTAATATCAAAAAACACACCCGCCATATTTCTTCTAATCTCATCATATTTAACCGAGTGTCTAACCTTCATTAAAAATCTTTTTAGCACAGCTGATTTAATTTCCATTTTATTCAAATCGGTTCTATCTTCAGGAATCGGGAAATCATCTACCGGCTCACCAAACAACGTATATTTACCGTTTTTCGATGTTATAGTAACCTTATTTTTTTCATTAACATCAATTTTAATTTTTCTTTTCTCGTACATTTTTTTCGAAATATTTTCCGCTTCTTTGTACAATCTATCAATACCATCAATCAGAATCTCGATATTTCCTTTTAACTCTTCTTCGCTATTATCGGCAGAATTTTTTTCGTTATTTAATATTTCGGATATTTTATCTTTTTCTTCTAAAGTAAAAATGCCCTTATATATCAATGTATTCTTTGATAATTCGTATTTCAAATTCATTTTCAGTAATTCAGCAATTTTTTCATTCCTGTTTAAAGCATAATATACATCCTGTTCAAAATCAACAGAAGCAATTACATTTTCAAACTTGGTAACTAAAAGTCTTGCAAGGTCCAACAATTTTTTTGCCGGCATGGCAATTTCACCATCTTCAAGACCTTCAACTTTCACTGAATTCCGTATAAAAATCTCGAGGTCAGATGCAAGCATAGTCAATTCATTACCTTTTAAATCAAACATAATATTATCCAGAATCGGGAGCGTGGAATGTGAAGGTATAACAAGATTTAATTTTGTTAGTGCGTTAACAAACTGCTCGACAGAAATGTTAAATTTCATATGGAAATCATTAAAAAAAGTTTATAAATATATAAAAAATAAGGAAAATAAAACGAATTTACAATTTATAATTAAATGGCAATATGTTCTATAAATATTCGAACACCAATTAAAATAAGTATTATCCCACCCAATATTTCCATTTTTTTTCCAAATTTATTGCCAAGTATATTTCCAAGTTGCACACCAATAACGGATAAAACTGCCGTAACAATTCCAATTATTAAACTCGGAAACCAAATACCTGTTTGTAACATTGCGAAACTAATACCGATAGCAAAAGCATCAACGCTCGTAGCAAAACTTAGTATAATCAAATTAATACCTTTCGACATATCACCTTTATTCAAATCCGAATTTTTATCGAATCCAGATTTTATCATTTTAATCCCTACGAAAGAGAGCAAACCAAATACAATCCAATGGTCATATGCTTCTATATATTTGTATACACCAGTACCTAAAAACCATCCTATAACAGGCATCAGAAACTGAAATAGTCCGAAATGAAAAGACAATCTGAAAGTAGGTCTTTTTCCTCTCGTAAGTTCATTTGTTCCGGCACAAATAGAAACAGCAAAAGCATCCATTGCAAGACCAACAGAAATAAACAGAATTTCTATAAATCCCATTTTCTATAAAAACATTTTTGCAAATTCTCTTTTTTTTCTGTTCTTCCAGTTGCCCTTGTGATAAGCATAACCAGTTATCAAAGGCATAGCTATCGTAGCTTCTGCATAAACCATTTGTTCGTAAGTAGTATCTACCTTTCCCCAAGAGCTAGCTTCTTTGAGTGTAGAGCCAGAAAGGGCACCGTCTCTCTCATCGGCGACTGTAATTTGAATAGCATATTTGTGCATCGGGACATCTTTTTCCAGAACATCACACGCAACAACAACATCCTGCGTGAAATTTTTCGGAACCCCGCCGCCAACCATATATAATCCAGTTTCAAATGCTTTAAGTTTTACTTTAGTCAACTCGAGAAAATCTTTAGCGGAATCCAACGAGACATGAACGTCGGGATTATGCCATTGATGATGAATTAATCCGAATCCTGCCGAACAATCCGAGAATGCAGGAACAAAAATCGGAACGTTATTCTTGTAGGCTTCATATACAACAGACTCTTTATTCTTACCATATTTATCGAGATATTTCCCCATTTCCCAGATGAATTCGCGTGATGAATAAGGACGTTTTTCGAGTGTATCACAAATTTTACCTACAGTCTCATCACAGATTCTTAAATCTTCTTCATCGATGTAAGTATCATAAATTCTATCAATCATTAAATCGCGAAGTTCATTATCGTTAACCCATTGAGTTCCCATATAATGTTTATAGCCAAGTCCTTCAAAGAAATCCTGGTCAACTATTATTGCACCGGTCGATACAATAGCATCTACCATATTATTTTTCACCATATCAACAACGACATTTTTCAATCCGGCAGAGAATAATGAACCGGCAAGACATAATATTACCGAACAATTCGTATCCTTTAACATCATATCATAATAGCTTGCGGCTCTGTATAAATTCCTCGCCTGAAAAGCCATATCTTTAAAGGATTCCACAAGTGGAACGACATCGAGCTTTTTAATATCGATATGTTGTATCGTTTCCTTTAAATAATCTTTTTTTGTACTCATAAAATATTTTTTATTTATAAAAATTTTTAACCGTTAAATTCCTTGAATATTTTAATTTAATTTAAAAAAATTAAATCTTAAATGGTATTATTTAAATCCCTATAGATCGGA
>JBAZEQ010000249.1:0-3990 GCA_041653855.1 Ignavibacteria bacterium
TATATCATAAGCAGATAATGCAAGATGAAGTCCAGTTGTACAACTTGAAACTGCAATAGAATTTTTCGCCCCGGTAAATTTACACCATTTATCCTCAAACTCTTTTACAAAAAGACCCTGCACTACCCATCCTGATTCCAAAGGTTTAATAATATTCTCATAATCCTCTTTAATAAATTCTGTTTTTGCAATAGGAATTTTCAATATTCACTCCGTCTAAATTTATAATTATTCTTATTTCGGTCTAATTCGATATTATATATTCTAATTCGAATATCACGAAACCTGCATAAGTTAATGTTTATCTTCCGATAATATATTTGCATATTTACATTTCTTATTAGATTTTTAAAAATCATTTACTTATTTTTTTAGCTCCGAGTTCAGATAGCTGTACATTTTTTTGAAGTTAATAATTTCCAAAGTCATTTTCCAATCTTCAATCGTAGTAATTTTAAATAAAAAAGCAAAGCCCAAATAACCTATAAAAAATACTACGCTTGCAATAATATTTCCAAACAATCCAAAGGAAAAAGCATTATAAATAAAATACGCAACCGATGAATATATTAGTCCATATATAAGTATATATTTTCCCTGAAATATTTTGATACGACCAATTTTCTTTTTTGTATAATACATAAATACTATTCCCGTAAAAATATTTGTAGTCAGCAACGATATGGTAATTCCTATTCCTTTCAAATCAAAAAAATAGGGGGAAACAAGGAAAAACGACATTAGAATAAAAACCATCATCCCGAAAACGCATAAAGTAGCAGACAGTCTGAACAAGCCTTTACCGGAAATTGAATCTACATAAGGTAAATTTATTATAGATACAAACATTGCTACAGAAATAATCGATAACATCGGTGGAGTTTTAATAAATTTATTACCTAACACAATGGATACAACAAACCCGGAAAATATTACTATATAAAATACAATCGGCAGAACAAATGAAAGATTAAATCTTTCAAATTTTCTTACACTTACATTCAATTTATCAAATTCACCTTCAGCAATATTCTTAGAGAAAAAGGGAAAGAATAGAAGACCTGCCGAAGATTCAAGTAATTTAATAAATTGGCTAATACTAAAACCAGCGGAGTAATATCCAACTTCTTCCGAATTCGTCAAATATTGTAAAATAACTCTGTCCGTAGAATTAACTACTGTTGAAGCAATTAAAGCAACAAATACAGGCAGTGATATACTAAAATATCGTTTTGCAAGTGATTTATCGAATTTACCGATAGGATATCCTTTAAACAAATAAAAATAAACCGGTAGAACCAATATTACAGCCGCCAAATTAGATAATGATTGTGCTAATGCTTTATACCCTAAGAAAGCCATTGTAACTCTTAAAATCTGGTAAAAGAATACTTGAATTAAATTCGGGACATCCTGTTTTGCCTGCTCGGTTTTAGCTGCAAAAGTTGTAATTGGAATTGTATAAATTTGAGTTAATGATGTTAAGACAAGATAGGTTAATATAACATAATCATGTGCAGGACTTTCAAAGGTAACGCCAAAAACATATTTTTGAATAACAAAGAATGAAAGGACGACAACAAAATATAAGCCGACTAATACGATTTTGAGTCTGGCAAATGTACCATTACATTTACCCTCATCCTGCCCTTCGGAAATTAGTTTTATGTGAGCAGAACCAAGTCCTAAATCAGCAATGAATAAAAACATAGAAACGAAAGCAAGACCAAATGCAACAGTTCCAACAACTTTAGGACCCAATAAGCGAGCTACGACAAGCATTCCAAACATTTGAAGAATCTGAATTGCTATTTTAGAAGAATATCCTAATATTAATTTTTGCGTGAACAAATATTTTCTTAAATATCAATATTTTTAATGAATTTTGCGGGAGAGCCACCTACCATAGTAAACGGTTCAACATTTTTATTTACAACACTATTAGGTGCAACAATCGAATGATTACAAATAGTTACGCCGGGATATATGGTACAATTTCCTCCTATATATACATTATCTTCAATATTAATTGGAAGTCTGTATCTTTCCGGAGAAGATAAATTTTTTAAATTAACATTTTTAAGAACCATATTTACGCTTGAATGTGTCCACAAACCTGTTGAAGGTCCTGCAATATGCACAAAATTACCTATGGTTATATCACTGCTCCAATCTAGAATATTATTAATCCCAATATAAGTATTTTCACCTATGACTATTTTTCCATCACCATAACCGGTACATAAAACCCCACAATCAATAATAGAATTTTCACCAGCTTCCAGATTTGCTATTACAGACCTTAATCCGACTGAAGTATTTTTCTTTAATATCACTTTTTCGAGAATATAAACATAATCATTAATAACATTTCCCCCCTCCAGAATACAATCTTTAGATATGTAACATTTTTTTCCAATAAAATTATTTCTTCTTAATTTCATTTTTACAAAACTCTGTTGAAAGAAATATTTGAATAAGAACTTATAGTATGAAAGAATCATTAAAATATTTTTTGAATTTTATTAATTAATCTGTAGGCAATAGATTTATAATTTACATTTAATATATCAAATTGATTTTTCGAATAATCGGATTTGAATTTGTAGATTTTAGGTAAGCGGTCTTTCTCTAAATAGCACAAATCATAAAATTTACATCCTCTTGCTTTAGCTTTTTTAATAGTTTCCCATTGAAGCAAATCAAAATATCCAATGTTCGGTGCTTCTTCAAGTCTCGCACCGAGCCAATAAATAGAATAATTTTTATCGGAAACTAAGACAACAGAGCCGAGAATTTCAGAATTATACACTGCAAATAGTATATCAATATGAATATTCCGAGCATTACCAAGCAACTCCAGAAAAAAATCCTTACTCAAATTTAATAATCCATATTGTTTATTCGTTAACACATAAAATTCATAAAAGCTATCAATCCCAATATCATCAATACTTAAAATTTCCGTATTATATTTTAAAGCTTTTCTAATTTTATTTCTTCTTTTAGAAGGAAAACTATTCCATATTTCATCCTCGTCGCTTCCAAGATTAATCAATGAAGTTTTATAAAATTTAAATGTTTTATATCCTTTATATGAAGCGTTAAATTCATTTAAAAGAGGTAAAGAATATATTTCGAGATTTTCATTAATTTTCAAATTTAGCATCTTAGAGTCGAAATTGGTTGTCTTCGAAAAAATCCAACCACCATACGGAATAAAATATTCTTTAGGACCAGATACCAAGCGAAAATTATATTTATTTTTGATTTTATGAACGGGACAAATACCCGTAAGATTACCGTTATCAAAATATGCATAATAAAAAAATTCCGTATCAAATTGCTTACTTATTGCTAAATTCCATTCTTTCCAGTGTGTCGGGCTGGAAAAATTTTTCGATAAAAAATCATCTACTTTTTCAAATTCATCTTCAGAAACAATTCTAATTTTATTACTCATCAGAAAATATGTTTAAAAGTGATTTTTTTGCTTTTAATTCCCCATATCAAAGCCGAGAAAAACCCCTGCCAGATTTTTAAGGCAATTCCAATTTTCAATTGCTTTAAATAAACTAATGAAGCGTGAACAGTTCCTACTCTGAATTGCCACCAAAAAAACTTTCTAAAAAAATCAGGAGGTTTATATTTTAGAACTACGAGCATCGGATTTCTCGCATCGAAATACGCTTTGAAGGCAGAAACCTTTCCAATCGTCATACTATCCTTATGCCACAATTTTGCTAACGGTGTATAATAAATTTTAAAGCCTGCCTCTTTTGCCCGTGCCTGCCAGTCAAATTCTTCACACTGGAATTGAAATAAAGTATCATAACCACCGATTTTTTCGTAAAGAGATTTTTTAACAAGAATATAAATATCATCCGAAAAATATCTTTCAGCGACTTCATCATATTGTCCTTTGTCTAATTCTTTATTACCGATATGCCCCCCATTCCAGAGTAATTGATGTTCTTTCTTTCCAACGGT
>JBAZEQ010000250.1:0-2609 GCA_041653855.1 Ignavibacteria bacterium
AATATATTCTGATTATTTCTGAAAAACCTGATTATTGCATCTGTCAATTCATCACCCGCTACTCTTATAGATACATTGTTTGCAATACCCGACAAAGTGATAACTGCTATCTCTGTTGTTCCTCCTCCAATATCAACTATCATACTACCTGATGGAGCCGTAACATCGAGTCCAATACCGATTGCCGCAGCCATTGGTTCCGATATTAAATGCACTTCTTTTGCTCCGGCGTGCTCCGCTGTATCCCTTACGGCTCTTTTTTCCACTTCTGTTATTCCGCTCGGTACGCAAATTAAAATCCTTCTTGCAGGCATAAAACTGGATGTAATCTTCCGTATAAATTCCTTAATCATACCTTCTGCCATTTCGAAATCCGCTATTACTCCATCTCTCATTGGTCGAATCGTATTTAATTCTTTGTGTACTTTTCCGACCATTCTCTTTGCTTCATTTCCGATTGCTATTATTTTTTTAGTATCTACATCAAAAGTTACTATTGAAGGTTCGTTTAGTACAATTCCTTTACCTTTCATATATATAAGCGTATTGGCAGTCCCAAGGTCAATTGCTATATCATTTGAAAAAAATCTGAAAAACGGCATTTTCTATTTCCTTTAATATTTCGTATTATTTACTCAATTTTATATGTAATCTATAAATTTATTAATAATAAATTTTATTAACAAATCATTAATATTACCTTATTTTTAAACAAATTAGGATTAAAATTTCAAGTAATCTTCTAATGCTTGAAATGTCTATATCCTGTAAATACAAGGCACAATCCCCTTGCATCTGTTTCTTTTATTACTTCTTCATCCCTTACCGAACCACCCGGATGAATTATACACGATGCATTTACTTTCGCAATCTCTATTACATTATCCGGGAACGGAAAGAAAGCATCCGATGCAACTACACTATCCTTTAAATTCAGACCAAATTCTTTTGACTTCATTATTGCAATTTCTGTTGAATCGATTCTCGACGGCTGTCCCGCTCCAACTCCAAGTGTTTGCCTGTCTTTTACAAAAACAATTGCATTTGATTTCGTATGCTTTACAACTTTATATGCAAAAATCATATCTCTAATCTGTTCATCTGTCGGTTGCTTTTTCGAAACCACTTTTAATTCTTCCGGTTTTAAAACAAGATTATCTCTCACCTGATACAAATATCCACCGGTTATCCTTCTTAGTTCATTTGCCTCAGCAGTAAATTTAAAACTCACAAGCCTGCGATTTTTCTTTTTTCTTAATAATTCCAGTACATCTTTATCAAAACCCGGGGCAAGAATTATTTCAGAAAAAACCTTATCCGCTTCAGTCGCCGCTTCCAAATCTAACTTTTTATTGAAGATAATAATTCCACCGTAAGGTGATGCTGTATCAGTCGCAAAAGCTCTCCTGTATGCTTCGAGCAATGTCCCCGAAGTTGCCACCCCGCTTGGATTTCCGTGTTTTATTATCGAACACGTCGGCTCATCATTTGCAAACTCGTTTATCACACTGAATGCCGCATCTATATCCAGCATATTATTATAAGATAATTCCTTACCGTGTAGTACATCATATATCTCATCAAAATTTTCTTTATAAAGCACTGCATTCTGATGCGGATTCTCTCCGTACCTTAAATGTTGAGCAGACCCAAGTTTTATCCAGTTGTCTTTTACATCACTCAAAGTGTTAAAATATTTTTCAATTTCTACGTCATATTTTGCAATATATGCAAATGCTTCTCTTGCAAGGTGAAGCGAATATTCATAAGGAAATTTACCTTCATACTTTTTATAATCCTCGATATATTTTTCATACATTCTGCTCGATACAATTACATTTACATATTTGAAATTTTTCGCCGCCGCCCTGATTAAACTTACTCCGCCTATATCGATTTGCTCGATTGCTTCTTCTACCTTTACATCGGGCTTGCTTATAGTTTCTTTAAAAGGATATAAATCCACAACTATCAAATCGAAAAACATCAACCCGTTTTTCTCCATATCTTTTTTATGTCCGTCATTATCATTCTCCGCAAGTATTCCTGCAAAAACTTTCGGATTAAGTGTCTTTACCCTTCCACCAAGTATTTCGGGAAATCCTGTCAGCTCCTCTACGGTAGTTACTTTTATTCCGCTCTCAGTTAAATGTTTCTTCGTCCCACCTGTCGAGACAATCTCAAATCCTAACGAAATTAATCCTTTCGCAAACTCCACTATCCCGCTTTTATTGTAAACGCTGATTAAAACTTTCTTACTCATAATATTTTTATTTTAATATTTATTTTAAAAATGAACAAACAAAAGTTTGTCACCCCTGCGGTTTTAGGCAGGGGTCTCAAAATTAAAAAAGCGATACCTGCTAAAATCATGCAGGTATGACAAAATACGATTTCAAAATCAGAGTCTTTCCTTTGCGTTCTTTGCTATACCCTTTGCGTTCTTTGAGGTTAAAGCACTTTTCCTCTCTCAATTTCACTTATAACCTGAGCATAGAATTTATGTTCCAACTTCAAAACTTTCTTCTGCAAAGACTCCGCATCATCACCCGGTAAAACCTCTACTCTTTCCTGAAAAATAATTTTCCCATCATCATAATTTTCGTTTA
>JBAZEQ010000250.1:2619-3975 GCA_041653855.1 Ignavibacteria bacterium
TCCCGATTCCCTCTCACCTGATTTTATTACAGCCCTGTGTACATTCATACCGTACATTCCCTTACCTCCGAACTTCGGAAGCAATGCAGGATGGATATTAATAATCCTGTTTGGAAATTTTCTTATAATCCTAACATCGAGCATTTTCATATATCCCGCTAAAACAATAAAATCAATTTTATGTTCACAAAATTTATCTAAAAATAAATTCGCATACACCTCATCACTCGCATCACTATATACTTTTCGACTGATATGAAAAACAGGGATATTATTTTCCTTCGCAATACTTACAGCTCCGCAATCGGAATTATTCGTAACCAATAGTTTAATAGCGGATACAATAATTCCTGATTTCTTAGCTTCGATTATTGCTTTAAAATTTGACCCCGAGCCGGACGCAAAAACGCAAATATTCAATTTTTTTATTGTGATATAATGCAAAAATAATCAAATATTTATGCATATTCAATTGAAGAGAAAAGAATGGTGTGAAATTATTATTAATTTTATGACTAGATTAGTTTTGTGTCGAGGAGTCTCCCGCTCTTTGAGGACTCCCGACACAAAAACATCAATTTATTTCCTTTTTACAATGTGGACAGAATTCCCTGTCACAGAGAGTCTCCCCGATTTATCGGGGAACTCTCGTCACCTCAAAATTATCCGTGTCGGGGAGTCCCTCGCTATTCAAGAACTCCCGACACTTTTTCATAAAATTATTACCTTTTCAAAATTATTTTCCATTTCTCATTATTCGCAAGATCCAAATTTAAAGTAAATTTATCCGTAATTGCAAATGTTCCCGAACCAACCTGAGTATTTCCTATTCCACCGGAATAACTAATAACTGTAAATGTGATTGCATTTCCATTTAAATAATAATAACCTGAACCATATTCAGGGTCATCATTGGATTTTGTAATTAATTGTATTGCAGAATTAGTTATATTTCCACTAATTGTCCAGAAAGCTGTATCTATATTATTCGTAAATTTTAAAACAGTTCCATTTGAACCTACTGCACAACCCGTCTGTGCATCTCCAAAACTGACAGAATATAAATATCTATTGGAATTAGTTGAATGTCTAGTCCAGCTATTCCCACCATTAGTTGTATACAGAACCAAACCACTGCTACCGACTGCATATCCGGTTTGAGTATCAAAGAAATAAAAAGAATTTATCGAATAGTCTCTCTGAATTGATACCCAACTACTCCCACTATTATTGCTCCTTAAAATAACTTGTTTATCATTCCCATCTCTTCCTGAAATCCAAATATTATTTGCATTTAAAACATAAATACAGCTTATACTTTTTAAATCATTAATATATATATCCGACCAGTTATTT
>JBAZEQ010000251.1:0-2798 GCA_041653855.1 Ignavibacteria bacterium
GAAACAGGGGTAATTTTCAGTAATTCATTAAACACAAGTAAATCTTTGTTAGGTATATAAAAGGAACTCACTAAAGCAGACGATACGGTTAAAATACTTATAATATAAATTAATAATTTATTTTTATTAAATATTATTTCAGATATAATTGTCAGGATTATACCCGAAAAAATTATTAAAATCGGAAGTATATTATAAAGTTCACTTATCTTAATCATTGATAGTATTTAATGAATTAATTTTTCTATTTTTAAAAATTTCTTATTTATTAAAATTAATACTATACCAAAAATAGCTCCAAAAATATCAGCCAGCCAATCATAAAATTCACAACTCCTTCCCGGAACAAAATACTGGTGAAATTCATCACTTGCTCCGTATAACACTGTAAAAATTAAAGCCGAAAATAAAGAATATTTATATAACAGTAAATATTTCGTTTGATTATTAAAAGAAAAATAAAAAGCCATGAAAAGAACAAAATAAATTCCAAAATGTACAATTTTATCAGTTAATTCAAAATCAATTTTTGGATATGATTCCGTCGGAAAAGACGACTCAACAAAAATACCCAAACAAATAATTACTACAGGAAGATGATATTTCAGTTTTGAATTCAATCTTTCGATAATTCCATCTTTACATTTTGTATTTCATTAATCAACTCGGAAGCTATAGTAGAATTAGCTCCGGTAATTTCATATAATCTATCACCACATCTTCCGTGAATAAAAACTCCAGCAAGAGAACTCTTTAACGGATTTATATTTTGAGCTAAAATACCTGCAATCATTCCTGAAAGTACATCACCGCTACCGACTGTTGCCAGATTTTCTCTCCCATTCGAATTAATATAAAAGCCTTCCCCATCAGTAATTATAGTCGGAGAATTTTTCAATACAAGAATAACGTTAAATTTCTTCGCAAACTCAATTGATATTTCGTATATATACTTTTTAATATCACCAACTGAAAAGCCCGTTAGATTAGAAAACTCACCATAATGTGGAGTTAAAACAATTTTATTATTAGTTTTTTTTAACAAATCCGGATTTTCTTTAAATGCAAAAATTCCATCGGCATCTAAAACCATCGGGCAGTCGTTATCTTTTACTATTCTTCTTACTAATGCAAGAGTTTCCTCGTTTCTACCTATTCCCGGACCAATTAAGACCGCATTACTCCAATTAATTTTTTCAGATATTTTTTTGTAAGAAAATCCTGACAGACTATGCTCTTCCGTTTCCTGCAGAGGAAGTGTAATTACCTCCGTTGTTTTAGTTTCCATTATAGGATTGAGGGATTCAGGTATTCCAAGAATTACTGCTCCGCAACCAATTTTTAAAGCAGATAAAGAGCACAAATAAGATGCACCTGAAAAACCTACAGAACCCGAAACAATAAATAATTTTCCGTTTGTGTATTTATTAGAATTTATACCTCTTACAGGAATTGTGCTTTTAATATCCTTTTCAAAAATCTCATAAATACTTTTCGAATTATATTTATCAAATTCACAGTCTTTTATCCCGATGTTTATAACAATAACTTCACCGCTAACTTCTCTTCCGATATCAAAAGTAGAATTAAATTTTTTAATGCCCATCGTCAAAGTATAATCGGCAGAAAGATATTCATCTTTTTCAAAACAGTTTTTCAAACCGCTGACCGTGTCTATAGCAATGACTTTTTTATTTTTTATATTGTTAATTTTTTTAAAAACCAGTTTTATTCTATCTTCAAGTTCACCTTTAAATCCGATTCCAAAAACAGAATCAACAAAAAGTGTTTTTAGTAAATATTTGTTTTCAACAAATTCTTCTAATGAATCTACCCTAACAATATTAATTTTATCATCTAAATTTTTAATGACATTATAATTTACTAAGGCATCACCTTTAAGCTCGGTTTCGGGGTAAAATAAAAGAACCGAAGATTTTATGTTTTTATTTACAAGGTGCCTTGCAATCACAAAACCATCACCGGCATTATTTCCTTTTCCTGCAAGAATTACTAAATTATCAAATTTTTCTTTTAAATAAATATCATAAATAAAATTAGCAGAATTCGCACCTGCGTTTTCCATTAATACGAGAGACGGAATATTCAAATTCGAAATTATTTTTTTCTCGGCATCTAAAACTTCACTATTTAAAAAAATACTTTTCATTAATCCATATTATTCTTTAGATTCACTTAATAAGATTTTTCAATTCTTTTGTTTTTTCTTTTTTATCCATTGCTTTAAATATAGATGCCCCGCAAACGAACATATCAACTCCAATTTCCGAAAGCATCTTTATATTATCTTCACCTATCCCTCCATCCATTTCAATAATGCAATTCGGGTTTTTATTATTTATAATTGTTTTTAATTGCTTTACTTTTTCAACAGTATTTTTTATAAATTTCTGACCCCCGAAACCCGGATTTACACTCATAACCAGAACAAAATCTGCATCACTGATAATTTCTGACAACGAATTTACAGGTGTTGCAGGATTTATAGCAACGCCGGCTTTAACACCGAAACTTTTAATATAATTTATAAGTCTATTCAAGTGTATATTATTTTCGAAATGAACGGAAATATAATCCGCTCCGGCATCACAAAAATCTTTAATGTATCTATCCGGTGAATCAATCATCAAATGTACATCAAGAGGAAGTACGGTAATTTCATTTATCTTTCTAACAACATCCGAGCCGAAAGTAATATTGGGAACAAAATGTCCATCCATAATGTCACAGTGTATAACATCTGCTCCTGCAGATTCTACTTCCTTTATGTCTTCATA
>JBAZEQ010000251.1:2808-3970 GCA_041653855.1 Ignavibacteria bacterium
GGCAGAAAGAATCGAGGGGCATAATAATTTTTTCATCACTTGTTTTCCTTTTGTTTTGTTTCTGTCTTTTCTTTTGGTTTTTCTTTGTTTTTTTCTGTTTTATTTGACTCTGTTTGCTTTTCTTTTGATTTATCGAGTTGTTTTTCTCTTAATTTAACTTTATCCGATTTATCTTTTGCATTTTCTTTATCCATTTTCTCTTTTTTTTCTTTTTCCAATTTTTCTTCAATTTTTACTTTATCGGCACCTTTTTTTTCGGTATCATTCTGGTTTTCACTGCTAACCTCCTGAACTTCATTTTCAGTTTTACGTTTTTTAGCTATAAAAATTTCAATCGGAGCATTTTCTTTGGCAGATTTATCTTTTTTAGGATATTGGTCGATTATTTGTCCGCTCGGTAAATCACTCGCCTGGTATGTAATCTTTCCCACCTTAAGTTTTTTTTCTTCAAGTATTTTCTTTGCCTCTTCGAGTTTCTTTCCGATTATATCGGGAATAATAATATCCCCGATTTGCTGTCCATTGCTTATTATTAGATCTATTTTCGCTAATCTTTTCACTTTACTACTGGGTTGTACAATCTGAGATACCACAACATCTTCAGCATATTCATTTGTAAATTTTTTTACAATTTCACCAACTTGAAGATTCCTCTGTTCAAGCGTAAATTTAGCATCTCTTAAAGTTCTACCAATTAATTTAGGCACTTCTACCAACTGTTCACCCCCGCAGACAATTAAATATATTCTTCTTCCGTTTTTTACCATCTGGTCTACTGCCGGATTTTGGTCTATCACAAGTCCAATCGGTTTTGACTCATCATATCTTACATCTCCCTGTTTTACATCTAATCCGGAATTCTCTAATACATTCTTAGCCTCATTATATTGCAAGCCTACAACATTTGGAACTTTAACCAGCGAAGTATGTTTCACGTACCACGGCATTATAACATAATTGAATAAAAAAAACAAAAAAATTAATGCTACAGCCAATATGATAATCTTCTTAACCATATATAGTTTAAATAATCTGTAATTTAACCTAAAATTTAATAAAATATTATGTTAATTTTAGTGTAAAAAGAATTGGCTTCTAAAAATATTTATTTATACCAAATTGCTAAAAAAATAAGTAAGTTATGAATAAAATGTGTAAAAAT
>JBAZEQ010000252.1:0-3927 GCA_041653855.1 Ignavibacteria bacterium
AATGGGAATTTATGAGTACAGGTATATTAATAATAAAGTTTATCCTTATGGCATAATAAAAATTAGTGAAAACAATTTAACTTATTTAATAGCTTCAAAAGAAAAAGCTTTATGCGATACATTATCAAAAATACGTTCGGTTGAATCCATAAAAAATATGGAATACTTGCTTTTTGCAGATTTAAGGTTAGATGAAAATATTATTGAAAAATTAAATTATGATGATATCGAGTTTTACTCAATAATATATCATCAAAAAAATATTAATTTATTTAAAAAATATTTAAGAAAGGTTCATAAAAATGAATAGTGCAGTGGAAAGTATGCTCGAAAAATATAAGTGCAAAAATATTAATGATTATAAAAATGCTTTGAAAGAAATAATTCAGGAAATTGTATTACTTGGTTTTTATAAATCGGATTTTTTTAATATTGCATCTTTTTACGGTGGTTCGGCATTAAGAATTTTTCATAAATTAAATAGGTTTTCGGAAGACCTTGATTTTTCATTGTTAAAACCTGATAATAATTTCAAACTTACTCCATACTTCAGTAGTATTGGAAATGAACTTGCGGCATATGGTTTCGAAACGGAAATAATTGCGAAAGAAAAAATTGTTGAATCAAATGTAGAGTCGGCATTTATTAAAGCAGATACGTTGATAAATCTGTTAAAAATAACTTCGATAAATCCACCAGTCCTTGGAGTTCATAAAAATGAACAATTAAAAATTAAATTCGAGGTCGATATGAATCCTCCTTTAGGTGCTAATTATGAAACTAAATATAATTTGAACCCGATACCTTATAGCGTTAAATTATATGATTTACCTTCTCAATTTGCGGGGAAATTACATTCAGTCTTATGCAGAAAATGGAAAACGAGAATAAAAGGGAGAGATTTATTTGATTATATATGGTTTCTTTCTAATGATATTAGCGTAAACATTTATCATCTTGAAGAAAGAATGAAACAATCTGGTCATTTAAAAAAGAATGATGTTCTTGATAATAAATTATTATTAGAAAAACTTATCGATAAATTTGAAGTTATTGATTATAAGCAAGCAATAGATGATGTTATTAGATTTATTAAAAATATTGAACAATTTAAGTTGTGGTCAAAAGAATTTTTTATTAGTATTACGAATGAAAAGTTAAGAGCTTTATCGTAATAATCTACTCTTTTTGTCAAATTAATGTTATCTCTGTACTGTTACCTTCCACGGGATTTAAATACAGAAATTATTTGTTATCTATATTGTTGAAAATTATATATATATTGTAAAATATTTTATGGCAAAAAAAAGAAAAAACAACGAATCGGAATATCTGAAAGATATTGATAATTATTTCGGGCTTTCCGAAGTGCAGTTAATAGATGCATACAAATTTATGCTTAAAACCCGTATGACCGATGATAGAATCGAAACTCTTATCAAGCAGGGCAAAGCAGGATTTTTAATCTCTGGTTCGGGACATGAGGCTATTCAGGTTGCTCTTGCTATGGCTATGAGACCGGGCAAAGATTGGTTTCATTCTTATTACAGGGATAATGCTCTTGGTTTAACTCTGGGATTAACTGTCGAAAATATTTTTCAAAGCACAATGGGTAAAGCTACTGACCCATTTACCGGAGGTAGGCAAATGCCTTCCCATCTTGGAAGTAAAGCCTTAAGAATGCCCGTTCCTTCTTCTGCAACCGGCTCGCAGTATTTACAGGCAGTCGGTACAGCCCTTAGCTGCGTTTTCAGAAATACGGATGAAATTGTTTACGTATCCGGCGGAGAAGGTTCTACTTCTGAAGGAGAGTTTTACGAAGCTGTAAACTGGGCATCACGCGAAAAACTTCCTGTTATATTTTGTATTCAAAATAATAAATTTGCTATATCAGTTCCGGTCGAACAGCAAGGGGCAGGAGGCTCGGTATATAAACTCACGTCCGGTTTTGAAAATTTAAACAGGTTTCAGGTCGACGGAACGGATTTACTGATGAGCTACGGCACCGCAAAAGAAGCCGTCAGACTTGCAAGAGAAGGAAAAGGACCGTCTTTAATCTATGCCGATGTTGTGAGATTGCGTTCACACTCTGCCTCCGATGTTCAGGAAAAATACCGCACGAAGGTTTCCCTTGATGAAGATATTAAAAACGACCCTATTTTAAAAATGGAAAAATTCCTGATAGAAAAAAATATTTTTCCACAGAAAAAAATAAATGACCTTAAAAAAGAATTGGCAGAAGAAATATTAAAAATTGCAGATGATGTATTTAATCAACCGAATCCCAACGCTTCTACGGTCGAGGATTATATGTATTGCCCCGATGATGAACAAACTAAAATTGAATATGGAAAAATGACTTCCGAAGGTGCTCCGGTTGTGATGGTCGATGCGATTAATCATGCACTTCACGAAGAAATGGAAAAAAATCCGAATATGCTCATCTACGGCGAAGATATTGCCGACGGCAAAGGAGGAGTGTTTACTGCTACCAAAGGGCTTTCCACAAAATTCGGAGATAAAAGAGTTTTCAACTCACCTCTTGCAGAGGCTTCAATTTTAGGAACGGCAATAGGGCTATCGGTAACAGGCTTGAAACCTGTTGTTGAAATTCAATTTGCGGATTATATTTTTCCTGCAATGATGCAAATCAGGGATGAACTTGTTATGTGCAGGTATCGCTCTAACAATCAATTTCCTGCTCCCGTAACCATTCGTGTCGCTTGTGGTGGATATATTGGAGGAGGGCATTATCATTCGCAAAATATCGAAGCAATTTTTGCAAAATGTCCGGGTTTATTTATAGCTTATCCTTCTAATGCCGCTGATGCAAAAGGTTTACTGAAAACCGCCTGTCAGTTAAAAGACCCCGTTCTTTTTCTTGAACATAAATTCCTTTACAGACAGCCATTTGCAAAATCTCCCGAACCCGATGCAGACTATTATTTGCCTTTCGGAAAAGCTTCTATAAAAAGAACCGGTGAAGACATTACGATTATAGCTTACGGTGCTATGGTCGAAAAAGCAATACGTGCATCAAAAGAAATGGAAAAAAGGGGAGTGAGTGTAGAAGTAATTGATTTAAGAACTATTGTGCCTCTCGATATAGATACAATTATAAGTTCAGTTAAAAAAACAGGAAAAGTAATAGTCGTATATGAAGATTCACTTTTTATGGGTTTTGGAGCGGAAATCGTTGCACAGATTTCCGAGAAAGCATTTGAATATCTTGATGCTCCTATAAAAAGAGTAGCTGGACTGAATGTCCATGTTCCATTTCATCCGAATCTCGAAAAAGCCGCTCTTCCACAGGATAGCTGGGTACTAAAAGCGTGTGAAGAGATGGCAAAGTATTAATATTCTAAATATTAAAAAGCCACCTGAAAAAATCCGGTGGCTTTTAATTAACAATAATTAATTATGGAGAATTACTTAATTAACATCATTTTCTTTACATTAGTATAATTTCCTGCTTGTAAACGATAGAAATAAACACCACTGTTTAAATTACTTGCGTCAAATTCATATTCGTACACTCCCGCTTCCAATTTATTATTTACAAGAGTCTTTATCTCTCGCCCAAGTATATCGTAAATTACAAGTTTCACAAATTCACTTGCAGGAACCTGATATTTTATCTTGGTTACTGGATTAAACGGGTTTGGATAATTTTGATAAAGGTCAAATTTATCGGGTACTATACTTGAAATATTTTGTGTCCCAACTAATATACTTCCGTTGAATCTTAAGCCCCATCCAAGCAATGTACCTGTATTGCTTGCGGTACCATCGGTAACAGTTAATGTCCAGTTTCCATTTAGAGGAGTACTTCCGAAAGTTCCCATAGTGTTTTGAGGTTGTATATAAGCTGTCCAAGGTGAAAGATATGTTGTTGATGTAATCGTGTATGATGCTGAATCATTAAAG
>JBAZEQ010000253.1:0-3921 GCA_041653855.1 Ignavibacteria bacterium
TAAAAATCGGTGGTGAAGGAATGAAAGGATTTTACGATAAGATTATTCACGATTTTATGAATAAATACACGAAAAAGTGGGGCGGAAAAGTAGGGGAAGGATTAATAAAGTTAGGTAAAAGTACAAAGGCAAATATCCACTCTCTTGACATTACCGATGCAATGAGGGAAAGCGTAAACGAAGGTCAACCATTATTCAAAACAGGTAAAGAAAAACCAATAACCACTGAAACAAAGATAAGAGTAAATGCTATAACAGACCGCTTACAAAAGTTTGTCCCCGGTATAAAAACAAACTTCGTATCAGATAAACAGTTCAGAGATATTTTCAAAAAGGAAGGATACGAATTCCAAAAAGACGAAGAAGTACCCCTCGGAGCGAAGTATAAAGGTGAAACGTATATCAATATGGATAAAGCGACACCTGACACACCTATACACGAATTTGGACACATTTGGAGTGATATTATAAAAACACAAAAACCCGGACTATATCAAAACGGATTGAAGATTATTGAAAGCGATAAAATGCTGATGGACAGAGTATCTAAAATAGAACCTGACCTGAAAGAAAAGTACGATGCGGGGAATAAAGAACCACTACTTGATGAAATGTTATCACGTGCAATCGAAAAGCCCGGTCTTGTTATATTTGAAGGATTACAGGGAAAAGAAAAGCAAACCGCAATAAGGCAGTTTAATGATTGGTTAAAAAGGATGTGGGAAAAAGTAAAAGGAATATTTGTCGAAAGGAAAATGGAAGTTGAAAAATTAGATTTAAGCAAAGCAACTTTAAAAGAATTTTCAAATGCAGTTGCAAAAGATTTATTAAGCGGAAAGAAATACAGTGATATAACAAGTGAAGAATTATCAAAAAGCGTAAGTGAAAGATTGAATAATAGTGCGGAGAGATTAGGGGTTTTAGAATTTATGAGAAAACCTTTCGGCGGAAATAGTGGCTATGTAGGATATTCAATGAGTAGAAGAGCCGCAGTAGCATATGAGGAGGGAAAACTTACTTATTCAAAACTTCCAGTTTGGGCGAAAAGAATGGTCGATGCAGGATTGGCAACAACGGACGAATGGCATCATACTTCCTCTTATGGCAATGAAACACCTTTCTACAATGTTCAACAGTTTTTTGAAAAATTAACAGAAGCGGAAAAGAAAACATTAGGTATTGAAGATATCGATAATATTGAAAGTTTTAAAGATGTTCCGAAAAATGTTATTAAAGCTATTGACATAAAATCAAAAGAAGCATTAAAAAAGAAAAATAACATCAAAGAAGTAAGGTCGGGATTTGTTAATGATGCACAAAAAGAGTTAGATGATTTTAACTCAAAATTCAAAACATTTTCAAGAGAAAGCAAAGTACCGGAAAATGGAATAGTATCTAAGTCTGAAATGAATGGTAAGTATGGATGGTTTGAATCAACAAGCAGATATAATCTGCCAGAATATAAAAGTGGAATTGATTATGAGACAGAAGCGAACAAACAAAAAGCGACTGAATTAGAAAACAAATTAGGTGTTGCCGAAACCTATCCTATTTACAAAATAGAATTATTAAAGAGAGGATATGAAGAAAATATAATAAACCAATTAAAGAAGTTTAATTTAATCCATTCTGAAATTCTTCCTGAAACATTTTATATTAACGCCAAAGAAAATAAAGATTTTGTTACAGAACAGATTAAGGAATTGTCTAAACTTCCAAAGCCAAATGAAAAATTTATACCGCAATTTAGAAAATCAGTAGATGATTTTTTAACAGATGAAGAAAAACAAGCAAGACAGGATAGACATAGTTTTATTTCTAATCAAGGAGAAGATTTCGGAAGTAGTTACGAAAGAAGAAATGCACACGCAGATAATGATGCGGAGTATAGTGAAATTGCATATAAAAGATGGGAAAAAGCACAAAAAGAGTTTCTAAACAGTGATGAAGTAAAAATACAAGAGGAAAAATTTAATGAGGATAAAATAAAAGCGGAGGATATTCTTAATAATTTAGAATCTACATTGTATGGCGAAGAATCCGAGAATAAAAAACTCTTACCAGATGAATCCGATAAGAGTACTTTTAAAAGCAAATCACAATTGAAATCTGTAACTGATGATTTATCTGATAATAATATAAAAAATTTAGATTCAGATGTCAAGGAAAATATCCAATTCCAACGACCTGACCTTGCAGGATTAACCGATGCAGATTTAAAAGACAAAAAAGTAATCGAAGATGCGAGAAAAGAATGGATTGAAAAAGGTACAGAGAGTAAATATTTTAAGAATTGGTTTAAAGATTCGAAAGTAGTAGATGAAAGCGGAAAACCACTTGTAGTGTATCACGGAACAGGGAAATCTTTCAATAAGTTCAGTATGAAAAAAGGTTCGCAGGGTGTAATGTGGTTTACAAATGATAAAGAAGCAATAGAAAAAGGTGAAGTTGGGGCATCTGACAAAGGGAAAATAATGAACGTATATTTAGATATTAAAAACCCCGCAGGTTGGAAAGAATATGAAAAATTGGGTTTAGGGCAAATCGAAGATTTAAAATACGATGGTATTATTTTAGAAGAAAAAGATAGCCCGACGAACTATATTGTTTTTAACCCCGAACAAATCAAAAGTGCGACAGGGAATATCGGTACATTTGACAAAGCGAATCCTGATATAAGATTCCAGAGACCCGAAAAAGAAGAAGAAACTCCATTTGACCGATTAACCGATGCACAGATTAAATATTTAAAAGTCGAGAACCTGCCGGAAGTTCCGAAAGATATTTTAAAAGATAAAACAAAATATTTATTATCGGAAAAAGATTTCAATGAAAAGAAAGATGATTTGAAATTACTTTCTACAATTATAATAGCAAACAACAAAGGATTAAAAAAAGAAGATTTTGTAAAAGCATTAAACGGATTAATGAGTAACAGCAATCTCGAACCTGTACTATTGAAAAATAAACAGGTAGAGAATTTATGGAATGAATCGAAACCGATAGCAAAGAACTATGTTAAAGAAGTTCAGAAAGCGGAAAACGAAACAGTTGAAAATAAAAAGAGAGAAATAAAATCAATCAGGCAAACAAAGAAAAAAGAAAGCGGATTCACTGCATACGAAAGATTAACATTTGAAAACTTCAATCGTTTTGAACCATTACAAAGATATGCAGATGAAAAATACTCTTTAAAAGACCCACAGACTTATGCAATGAATTATCTTAACAGAAGTGCTATTGTAACAGAAATGGTAAAAGGTGATTCATTCCCGATTTTACAAAAAGACGGTAACTTTAAAATGGAAAAAGGTACTGTTAAAGATTATCTCAAAATAATAAAAGATAATAAACTCGATGAAGCGGAATTTGAAAACTTTTTAATAGCACGTAGAGTATTAGAAGATTACAGGGATTACGATAGGATAAAAACCGAACTCGATGAAATGATAAATTCAGGAGCGAAACCAAATAAGATTGCAGAACAGAAAGAAAAACTTATTAAAAAGCAAAAGCAAATATTAACCGATAACTTTGATGAAAAACAAGCACAGCAACTTGTAAATGATAACGAATCAAAATATAAAGAAGTTACTACCCAATATGATGAGATTAATAAAAGGTTACTTACAATTGCAGAGAATACCGGACTGATAGACAAAGAAAAAGCGGATTTATACAGAGACGGAAAAAACTATACTTCTTTTAAAAGGTATATAGAAGAAATAGAAAACGGAGCATACGGAACTGACCCTGCAACGAAACTCAGTAATATGAAAGAGCGTAAAGGAAGCAAAGACTTAGAAATTATATCTCCGATTTACAGTCAAATAAAAGCTATTCAGGAAACAGTATCAAAGGGATTTCAAAATCTTATATGGAGTAAAGTATATGAATTATCTTTAGAAAATGAAACTTTAA
>JBAZEQ010000254.1:0-3906 GCA_041653855.1 Ignavibacteria bacterium
TCATCGAATTTTTCCGCCCAAAATTGCGCCCGGTTTACTATATAGACATCTATCTCGCCTTTTTTAAATCTTTCGAATTCAAGTGTCTCATCGGGAGTAGATACAAACCTAACAAGGTCAAAATTATACAATCCCACTGCAAATCTTTCCTTTTCACCCCAGTAATCGCTTCTCCTGCGTATCATTATTGACTGACCTTTTTTAATTTCATTTTTATCGACTATATAAGGGCCCGAACCCGGAATAAACTCAAATTGGTATTTTTCTATAAAATCCTTACCAGTAATATTCCCGATAATATGAGCAGGTAATATTTTTATTCCTGTTGTGATATATGCGAATTGTCTCCAATTCATTTGTTTTGATTTTATAGACACAATATATTTACTTTCGGCAACCGGCTTTTCGTAAGTATTAAAAAGTTCGGACATATATACATCCAACATCCCCGGGTCAACTATCAGACTCCATGTTGCAATAACATCTTCAGCAACTACAGGTTTGCCGTCTGCCCAGCGTGCATCGGGATTAATTCTGAATTTAAACGTCATTTTATCATCCGAGATTTTCCAGTGAGTTGCAAGCCGTGGTATGTACTCACCTGTTACAGGGTCTTCATCCAATAAAGATTCATACATCATACCTTCGGACATCACATTAAAATAAGAATTAAAATCCTTACCAATAATTCTTAGTGTTGCAGGAAAATCTCTCATAGACATAATCAGGCTTCCACCTTTTACTGCTTTTGGATTTCCGAGTATATTGTAATCGGTATTTGTTGTCCATCCTTCGCCTTTAAAACCATTTCCGCCAAGCTCAGCAGATACCGATGGGTCAGCTCCAGGAGGTGTATCGAATTGCTTTATAGATACCGGTTTTGTATCGAATTTCTTTTTCGGTTTTTCCCCCTTACCGCAACCCGAAAAAATAAAAATCGAAATGATTAAGAATAGAAAAATCCTGATTGTTCTATGTTTCATTTTAAATTCTCCTTCATTTTTATTTATTTTTTTAAAATATGAAATTCAATATTATAAATAAATAGTCTTTTGAGTGATATGAAAAATAAATCAATTTACTGTTAATTTACTTTACCTTAATTTTATTACCTGATGAAGAAACAGGAAAAAAAATCAATACACGTTTTAGATGCTACCTATATCGTCTGCGACGTCGAAACTACGGGCTTATCGCCGCATTACAACCGCATAACAGAAATATCTCTTGTGAAAATCCAGGATGGAGAAATCACGGATAAATTTTCTACACTGGTAAATCCCAAACAACATATCCCGAGAGAGATTACATATTTGACAGGAATTACGAATGAAGATGTAATAGATAAACCTATATTCGATGAAGTTGCTCCGAAAATAATTAATTTTTTTGAAGATATAAATTTTAATAACACTATTTTTGTAGGACATAATGTAAGTTTCGATTTTAAATTTGTTTCCGAATCATTCAGAAGACTCGATGAGCCGATAAAATTCGAAGTAAGAACTTTATGCACCTGCAAACTCGCAAGACGACTTTTAAGACAACTGAAGTCAAAATCTCTTGGAAACGTTTCGGAGTATCTTGGTATCAGGCAGGATAGGAAGCACAGGGCTTTCGACGATACTATGGCAACTGCAAAAATTCTTCTTCATTTTTTAGATGTACTTCAGGAGGAATATGAAATTGAATCTCTGGATGAAGTTCTGACATTCCAGAATACAAAAATCTATACTGAAGAAAAAAAATCTCCCGCTCTAAAAAGAGTCAACATAAAGCTGAAAGATATTCCAAAAAATCCGGGTGTATATTTTTTTAAAAGTGCATCGGGAGAAATCCTGTACATCGGTAAAGCAAAAAACCTGCGTGAGAGGTTGTCCACATATTTCAGACATAATTCGGAATTAACATATAAAATAAAGAGACTTCTCTCGAGCATAAAAAAACTTGAATATGAAATAACGAATTCGGAACTATCCGCATTAATACTCGAATCGAAATTAATAAAAAAACACAAGCCCCGCTTTAACACTGCGATTAAGCGATTCCGATTCCACCCGTTTTTAAAAATCGACGTGCAGAATGATTTCCCGAAAATAGAAAAAGTCTACGAAATAGAAAACGACGGGGCAAACTACTACGGACCATTTTCAAGCAGGCGAACCGTTAACCAGCTTTTAAGGGAAATAAAAGATAAATATAAAATCAGAAAATGCGAAAGTAAAAAACTGAAAGCATCAAAAAGTAATTCCAATTGTATGTACTTCGACATCGGGCAGTGCGAAGCTCCCTGCAATACTTCCATTTCAAAAGAAGATTACAGAAATGAAATTTTCAAAGCACATAACTACATTACCGAAACCGACAGCAATTCTTCCCGTACGATTTACAAAAAACTTATGAATAAGCTTTCCGAACGGATGGAATTCGAAAAAGCCGCATCACTGAGAGACAGGCTAACGGATTTGGAAAAAGTGATGAGTTTCCAGAAAGTGATTACATCAGCAATCAACAATAAAAAAATAATTATAAAGTGCGATACACCTGCCAAAAGAGAAGTGTTTTTTATACATAACGGAAAACTTATGAATACGTATACGATGGATAAAAGCGGTGAATTCGACCAGAGGAATTTTTTCGATGAGATTACGGAAACAACCGAATACCTCTACTTCTCGCTTAGTAAATTTATCAAACATAAATATACAGCGGAAGAACTCGATGAAATAAAAGTGATTTCAAACTGGCTGGCACTAAACAGAGACAGAAATTCTTCTTTAGAGATAAATGATGGACATACGAAAGAGGAACTGGTGAGTTTTGTATTCAAATAAAAGTAAATTTTTATTGTTGATTTATTTCATTAAATTCCAAAAACAAATCAAACAGGGGTATTTATGAAAAAAATCTTTACAATTTTTTTATTGGTTTTTATATTTACATCGTTATCCTTTTCTCAAAATCTTGAAAATAGGATGAATAAATATACGCAGGAATTCGGAGTTGGCTATTCACAACCATTGGTTGAAGCACTTGGACTGATGATGAATAACGGATGGGTAAGCGTTAAAGCAATGAAGGATTTATTCAGCGTGGATATTGGCATAACTGCAGTACTCGTGCCCGTTCCGAGTGCAGATAAACAATTTTTAATTCATTCTCCTTACGATGGAAGTCTTCAAACCGTACCTACTGCAGTTGGCTCATCAACCGAAACACTAATGAACAGTGCCCCTCCGGGCGCTAATCCCGGTGCATTTCCTAAAGGATTTGACCTTGGAGTTATTCCCGTAATTATGCCGCAGGCATCTATTGGAAACCTGCTCAACACAAGACTTACAATCAGGGCTTTGCCGAAAATTAAAACCGGCGACTTTGGATATTTATCGTTATTCGGTCTTGGTTTGCAACACAGCATTTCCGCTGATTTATTAGTTCCTACACCTATAGATTTCGGAATAGCCGGCTCTTTCGAAAATCTTAATCTCGGTGATATTGCAAGTGCAAATTCATATACCGCATGTGCTGTTGTCAGTAAGAGAGTATGGAAAATTAATTTTTATTCCTTAATCGGGTATGATTATACAAAAACAAAATTCGATTATACTACAACATATTATGACTTTGCCACAAGCGGTAACAAGACAACAAGAGCTATGTTCGAAAACGAAGGTAAAAACGGATTTAAACTTGGAATTGGAGGCTCGGGCGAGACACATTTTGCAAGGTTTAATGCAGGTATGACATTCCTGCCGAAATTCTGTTTTAACATATCGATGGGAGTGGGAATGGGAATAAGTAAAGTATTTTGAAAATTAAGATATAAAAAGATTAAACATTAAAGATTAATATATTAAAACTGTTTAGTTTTATTTCATAATTAAACTTATTTATATGAAAATTTAT
>JBAZEQ010000255.1:0-1663 GCA_041653855.1 Ignavibacteria bacterium
CTTAGTGTCACGACCAAGTTATCCGCTTTTTTCTTTCATTGCAGAAATGGAATCGGTTAACCTAAAATTTTATGACCTCATTTATACCGAAAATGAATTATGGGAAATAGATTTTGCAAGTGTAAAATCTCAAATAACAAAATATACTAAAGCAATTATATTGGTTAATCCTAATAATCCAACGGGAAATTTTATTAAATTAAAAGAAATTAATTTATTATTAAAGATATGTAAAGAAAATAATATTGCATTGATATGTGATGAGGTTTTTATGGATTATGTTCTGGAAATCGAGCGAAATAACACTTTTTCTCTCACCGGTATAAATTATGTGTTAACATTTACTTTAAGCGGAATTTCGAAAATCTGCGGGTTGCCTCAAATGAAGTTGAGCTGGATTGTTGTAAGCGGTCCGGTAAAAGAATGCGAAGAGGCAAAATCAAAACTGGAGATTATCACCGATACTTACTTGTCTGTTGGAACTCCGGTTCAATTGGCTCTTAGCAATTTATTGATTGGAAAAGAATATATTCAGACACAGATAAATGAGAGAATATTAAATAACTACAATTACATAAAGACTGAATGTAAAGTAAAAAGTTATTTGGAATTACTCAAAGCAGAAGGAGGATGGTATACAATTTTAAAAATCAAAAAAATAATAAATGAAGATACGCTGGCATTTGATTTATTGGATAAAAAAGATGTATATATCCATCCGGGATATTATTTTGATTTTAAAGATGAAGGATATATTATTATCAGTCTGTTAACTTCGGTAGATAATTTTAAGAAAGGTTTAAAAAGAATTTTAGATTATTTGGAATTATTAAATTAAATAAAGTAACCTACCCTTTATAATCCCTTGCAAATTCGATTCTTTTTTGCAGAGAAGGGTGTGAGTGAAATAAAAATTCGATAATTTTATTTGGCACTTTGTCAGCAAGATTTTGCTCTGCAAGCTTTTCCATTGCAGAAATAAACGCTTCGCTATTTCCTGAAGTATCGAGTGCAAATGTATCCGCTTCCCATTCGTATTTGCGTGATAATATATTCGAAATTGGTGTTGTAACTAAACCATAAAGGCTTAGGAATAAAGCTATTAAAGGCAAGGCGGATAATTCGTAAATGTAATTAAACTCAAAAATACTTAAAGATTGTTTATAAAGGACGGATGTAAGATATAATCCTGCAAAAGTTAATATTGTGGAAAGGAACATCAATTTGAATATATGTTTCCGTTTATAATGTCCGACTTCGTGTGCAAATACAGATTCTATTTCCTCTCCGGTAAATTTATCCATTAGTGTATCGCCTAGTATAATTCTTTTTGATTTTCCAAGTCCTGTAAAAGCAGCATTTGCTTTCTTTGTGTTTTTACTCATATCGAATACAAAGATTCCTTTAATCTCAACACCGGCTTTTTTACAGATATTTAATATCCGATTTTTGACAGCTTCGTTTTCGATTGGTTTAAATTTGTAAAATAAAGGAAAAATTAAAACAGGTGCAATTCTTCCAATTATTACAGAAAAGAAAAACATAAATATACCAAGTATAAACCACCAGTAATTTTCAAAGTTCAATAAAATATAATAAAAAATGAGAATTACAGGAGTACCTATAATGAGACCGACTGCAGTAGATTTTATTTTCTCAGTAA
>JBAZEQ010000255.1:1673-3900 GCA_041653855.1 Ignavibacteria bacterium
TTAAAATTGTTTGATTCGATAAATTATATTTATGCTCTAATATGTAACCTGAATAGAAATCTATAGGGAAGTTAATTATACTCTCGGCAAGACCAATAATTCCTAAAAATATAAGTAATGCAAGATAATTATTTGAGGAAATTTTATATGATATAATTTCAATGTCCTTTGAAAGTCCCGTCAATAAAAGTACAAGTAGAATCGTAAAAAATAATATTGTCTCAACTACGGAAATTATTTGATTTGTTCGGCTGTATTTTTTAGCTAATGCTTGTTTATTTTCTTCGTCGGTAACCATTTATTTTAAAACTTCCGTTCCGGAGAAATTTCTATAAAGTGATAACTGCTCTGTAATGAAGCCATATTCGGTACTTTTATCGGCAATGATTTCCGAAACAATTAGACCAAGACCCGGTCCAATCATAAATCCCTGTCCGCACATTCCAACGGCGAGGAATAAATTCTCAACTTCTTTTGTATATCCAACAATAGGGAAGCCGTCTGGAGTCATCGGGTATAAGCCTCTCCAGGTCCTCCTGATACGTAAATTCCTCAAACGGGGATATAATGAGAGCATTCGTTTTATTACTAATGGCAAAAATACTGATGTGTTGTCTGTATCTGTTCCGAGTATTGGAGGTCGGGGTGTTATGCAGAAAACCACCTGTCCTTCTTTATTCTGATAAAAATAATAATTTAATGATTGGTCATCTGGTCTTATATCAACGACCATTGGTTTAAAGAATGACTGAACCGGTTCTGTAATTCCGGCTTCGTGGCAATCCGGATTGACCGGTATATTCACTCCTGTCATACTCCCGATATCTTTTGCATATGCACCTGCGGCATTAATAATTATATCGGCTGAATATTTATCTTTTGTAGTTGATATCGATGTAATCTTATTTCCATTCATTTCTATAGATGTAACTTCTTCATTAAAACAAAACTCTACACCTGATTTTTTTGCGAGCGAAAGATATGCACCTGTAACTTTTAGGGGAGAGCAGGAACCGTCTTCGGGTGAAAATGTCCCGCCTCTTAGATTATTCATACTTATTCCCGGAACAAGTTCATTTACTTTATAGGCGTTTATCCAATCTATATTAAGTTTAAACTCTTTTTGTTTCTCTAATAGCTTTTTTAAATTATTTTCTGCTGTATCATTATATACCGGATATAAATATCCACCCTGAACCCAGTCGATTTCTTTTCCGTATTCATCTTTGAAATTCTTTAATATGTCTATCGATACCTGACAGATTTTGATTTTAGATGGGTCAGAATGTGTTGCCCTTATCCCGCCTATAGCCGCACGGTTTTGCCCTCTGCCTTCCGAAGGGAATTTTTCTATTACGGCAACTTTTAATCCTTTTTTTGCAAGATAAAAACTTAACGGAACTCCTATACTTCCTGCACCTATTATTATTATATCAAATGTTTTCATAAAAATTATTTTCCTTCATTCGCTAAAACGCACATTGGGATTTCAACACTTAATGGTCTTTTTGTGTTTTGTGTTACTTCATACCAGTTTATCCCGGCGGCTGAAAAAACTCTTGGAAGCATCACCGAACAGGTCCTCGAGCCGCACGCTCCCATTCCTACCCTGATTTGTTTTAATTGGTTTGCATCGTGAATATCGTTTTCTTTTATAAAATCAACAACCTGTTTAAGTGTTACTCTCTCGCATCTGCATACGATTGCATTATCGGGAATGTAATTATAAATCGCTTTTGGAAGTGGTTTCGTTTTATCTTCATCTTGTATTCTGATTCCTGCTATTTTTGTGGCGTTTTCAGCTAATACTTTTAGACTAACTAAATATGTCTTATATTTCTTATTGTAGTTTATTTTAATCACTTCACCTTTTTCAAGGTAATTTCCATCTGTATCTGTAAGCGGAATGAATTCGTTAGCATTGAAATTCGGAATAAATTCGTGGGGTAAAACCACTTCAGCAAAGTCCCCGTATAATTTCTTTGCAACCGAAATCGCAAGCCCCGGACAGACCGCAATGCATTGTCCGCACCTTGAGCATTCTCCATCGAAGTATGGTAAATCCATAATCGAACCAAGAGCATCCTGCAATTTTATTGCGCCCGATGGGCATACTGAAATGCACGGATTACAGGGAATTTCCTGATAACAATGAAGTATTGGAATGTATTTATCCGATAAATCAATTACTGGTTCTGAATTAATTTTTCCGGGACGTGACTTTAAT
>JBAZEQ010000256.1:0-3892 GCA_041653855.1 Ignavibacteria bacterium
GGCAGAAGCGGGGATAAGGGCGATGCGGCGAACATCGGACTGATTGCGTATAAAAAGGAAGATTATGAGATTATAAAGAAATACGTTACCGCAAAAAAGGTTAAGGAATTTTTTAAAGGTATTTGTCTTGGAAAAGTTGAACGTTATGAGATGCCGAATATAAATGCTTTGAATTTTGTGTTGAATGAAACGCTTGGTGGCGGGGGAACGGTATCGCTGAAACTCGATGCACAGGGGAAGACCCTTGCATCGGCACTACTGAAGATGGAGATAGAGATTAAGTAGAAAGTTATGAAGTTTGTAAAGTTTTAAAGTAAAAAGTAAAAGTTATAAGTTGAAAGAAAAATTTTTCTACTAACTACTATCTACTAACTACTAACTACTTTCAAATAAATATAAAAATAATAAAATAAAAATTAGATTTTAATAAATAATAAAGAATTGAAATAAAAGAAAAATATGTTTGAACAACAGAAATTCAGATTAAAAGACCCTAAAGAAAAACTTGTAACACTGCGGAGGTTTCTTTGACATTGATGGAAAAATCGAAAAAATAAAAACGCTCGAATCAGGAACTGATAAAGAAGATTTCTGGAGTGATAATAAAGTAGCCCAGAAAATATTACAGGAAATATCAAATCTGAAAAAGTGGGTGGAAGAATACAGAACAGTTGAAAAACATTCCGGAGATATAGATACCCTTATAGAAATGGGTGAATCCGAAAAAGAGGAATCGCTGGAATCAGAGATTGATGAAGAGATTTCAAAACTGATAAAGGAAGTTGATAACCTTGAATTTAAAAATATGCTATCCGATGATGATGATAAGTGTGATGCTATTCTTACCATAAATTCAGGTGCGGGTGGTACAGAGGCTCAGGATTGGGCTGAAATGCTGCTCAGAATGTATTTGAGATACTGCGAAAGGAATAAATTAAAATCAGAACTGGTTGATAGGCTTGACGGAGATGGTGCCGGTATTAAAAGTGCTACGATAGAGATATTCGGAGAATTTGCTTATGGATTTCTAAAAGCTGAAAACGGTGTTCATCGTTTGGTAAGAATTTCTCCTTTCGATGCGAATAAAAAAAGACATACATCTTTTGCAGCTGTTTACGTAACACCTATAATAGATGATACAATTGAAATAGAAGTAAGTCAATCGGATTTAAAAATTGATACTTTCAGGTCAGGCGGTGCAGGCGGACAGAATGTAAATAAAGTTGAAACTGCGATAAGAATTACTCACATTCCTACAGGTATAGTTGTGCAATGCCAAAACGAACGTTCACAGAATCAGAATAAAATGAATGCGATGAAGATGTTGAAATCGAAACTGTATATGCTCGAAAAGGAAAAAGAACTCGAAAAACTTTCTGCAATAGAAAAATCGAAAAAGAAAATTGAATGGGGTAGTCAGATTAGAAGTTACGTGTTTCATCCTTATAATATGGTAAAAGACCACAGAACAAATTACGAAACATCCGATACTCAATCCGTTATGGATGGAGAGATAGATGAATTTATAAGAACATATTTATTAAGCTAAAATTTGAATTACAAATATTTAATAGCGAGAAGATATTTATTTTCTAAAAAAGATTCAAAGTATGTATCTTTTATCACTTACATTTCGATTCTTGGAGTTGCACTTGGCGTAGCAACTTTAATAGTAACGGTATCCATATTAGACGGTTTTGAAAAAGAGATAAAGGAAAAAGTTGCAGGGCTGGTTTCACATATTCAAATCACATCTTTCTTACCCGATGGATTAAGCGACTATAACACAACAATAAAAGAAATTAAAGACAGCATTCCGCAGGTTACCGGGGCTTCACCTTATGTTCAAAAAGAAGCAGTAATCAGGTATAAGGAAAATATCGAGGGAATTATATTAAAGGGTATAGTCCAAAATACAGATTTATCTACAGCAAGAAACAGGATTAAAAAAGGGGAATTCAATCTCGAAAAAATTGATACAATATTTTCTAGATTGCTCATTGGAGAAAAGCTTGCTCAAAAACTTGGAATAGATATTGGAACAAAAGTAATTGTTTTTGGAATGCAGGGAATTCCTTCTCCTATGAATCCGCCTAAGATAAAACAATTTATAGTAAGCGGTATTTATGAAACCGGATTAAGAGAATATGATGATGTTTTAATTTATACCGATTTAACTACAACCCAAAAACTTTTTGATTATGAAGACAGGGTAACTGGAATAGAGCTAAAAGTAAGTAATATAGACGATGTAGAAAAAATAAATTCGAAGTTAA
Organism: Ignavibacteria bacterium; assembly: GCA_041653855.1. GTDB lineage: Bacteria > Bacteroidota > Ignavibacteria > Tepidaquicellales > Tepidaquicellaceae > FEN-1279. The sequence goes on from JBAZEQ010000256.1 coordinate 2,277, forward strand.
AACAAATGCTCGACTATCCGCATTTTCCGAAATCTCTTTTCAGGTTATACAAAGGTTTATTTTCGTGGGTTGAACTGCAAAAAGCACCAACTCCGATTATTCTCGGATTAATTATTATTGTTGCTACATTTAATATTATCGGAACGCTTTTAATGCTGATACTTGAAAAAACTCAATCGGTTGGAATATTAAAATCTTTAGGTGCCTCTAATTATGATATTATGAAAATATTCCTGTTCGATGGGATAATTATAGGATTAATCGGAATCATTATAGGGAATGCATTGGGTCTCGGGTTATGTCTGGCAGAACTGAAATATAAGTTCTTTAAACTACCGGAGATATATTATATGAAAAATGTACCGATTTTATTGCAAACCGATAATATAATCTTAATTTCCTGTATTACTATACTTCTTGTCTTTCTTGCTACAATAATTCCCGCATACCTTGCCTCGAAATTTGACCCTGTGAAATCCTTAAGATTTTAACAAATGAAATTAGACAAATCGCGAAAAATAATTAGCCGGATGTTCGATGATATTGCACCGAAATATGATTTTCTCAATCATCTCTTTACTTTGAACCGTGATAAAAAATGGAGAAGAGAAATTATAAAATATCTGAAAACTCTCGATAGAAATTATGAATATATTTTAGATATTGCTTCGGGTACCGGTGATTTGACATTGGAATTATTAAAACTAAATCCATCGAAAATATTCTCTTGCGACATTTCCGAGAAAATGCTCGAAGTTCAAAAGAAAAAGATAAAAAGCGATAAATTAAAAATTGATATTGCTGATGTAGAATCCTTACCTTACGAAAATAATTCAATCGATTTAGCCACTATCGGTTTTGGCGTAAGGAATTTTGAAAATCTGGATAAGTCTATAAAAGAAATTTATAGGGTGTTAAATAAAAATGGTATTTTAGTTGTACTGGAAATGTTTGCAAGAAAAAAGAAAAAAGACGATATGTTCGATGTCTATTTTAATAAATTGATGCCAAGAGTGGGGAATAAGGTATCAAAAAGCAGTAATGCATATAATTATCTGTTTAATTCAGTAAATAGTTTTGTAAAAGCGGATGATTTTATAAAATTAGGTGAGGAATCCGGTTTTAAATGCATTTATTCAAAAAATAATTTTCTGAATATCGTTCATACCGTATATTTTCAAAAATTTTTGTGATATTGTTTTAAGAATTGAATTTTGAGTGAAAATTACATATTTTAATAGTTCTAAATAAATAATATTAATGAAAAAGATAAAGACAAATACAAATTACAAGTTAACACAGCAAATAGCTGCAAAAAAACCATTACAACAGAAAAAAAGAGACCCTTTTAAAGAAAAAGGTATAGATAGTTTTATAGATTTCAGAGATGTTAAGTTACTTACGAGATTTTTAAACGAGCAAGGAAAAATATTACCTGCACGTATTACAGGTGCTACTGCCAAAATGCAAAGGAAATTAACCACTGCAGTGAAAAGAGCAAGACATCTTGCATTTTTACCGTTCGTCAGCGAAGGTACAAGATATTAATAATTAAGTTAAATTATAAAAATATAAAACTCCTGAATTAATCATTCAGGAGTTTTTTTTTATTTATA
>JBAZEQ010000257.1:0-3886 GCA_041653855.1 Ignavibacteria bacterium
CGGAAAAGATATAGATAAACTCGATTCTGTTTTAAATAAATTTTTAATTGATATTAAATCAAATTTATAAATTTTTATGAAAGTTATAATACCTGTAGCAGGAATCGGAACAAGGTTAAGACCTCATACATTAACACAACCAAAAGTTCTGTTAAATGTAGCAGGACATCCGATGATATATCACATAGTCGACCAGATAATAAAAGATAAAATTGCCTCATCTATAGTCCTTATAACAGGTAATATGGGAGAGCAAATTGAACAATATCTGAACACAACTTTTAAATTTAAATTCGAATTTATAGCACAAAAAAATCCTCTCGGACTTGGACACGCTATATATTGTGCAAAAGAAGCCTTTAAAAATGATGTGAATGAAGAAGTATTAATAATTCTCGGAGATACATTGTTCGATGTAGATTTAAAAAAAATGTGTAAGAATAAGTATTCTGTAATTGGTATAAAAAAAGTAGATGACCCACGCAGGTTTGGAGTAGTTGAAAAAAATAAGAATGGATTTATCAAGCGTTTCATAGAGAAGCCCGCATCTCCTGAAATATCCCCTTCCAATGATGCTATAGTAGGATTGTATTATTTAAAAAGTTCAAATTCTCTTTTTAACTCTCTTGAGAATATAATTTCGAATGATATCAAAAGTAAAGGTGAATTCCAACTAACCGATGCACTTGAGGATATGATTAAAAATAAAGTTAAAATGAACACCTATACCGTAAGCGGCTGGCTTGACTGCGGGAAACCTGAAACGTTGCTCGAGACAAATTCTTATCTTTTAAAAAGTAATAAAAAGCAATATAAATTTCCGGGTTCAATAGTTAAAACACCTGTTTTTATAGGGAAGAAAACCGAATTAGAAAATTGTATAATCGGACCGAATGTTACTATAGGAGAAAATTGTTATATTAAAAATTGTATAATAGAAAATTCCATTATCGATTCAAATAATTATATCGAAAATATTTTATTAAAAGATTCCATTTTAGGAAAGAATTGCAAAGTAATACAAAAAAAAATGTCCTATAATCTGGGCGAATATTCCGAAAAAATTCAATTTTAAAAATTATGAAAAAACTATTAACTGTAATTTTTCTACTTCTTACCTGTTCTTTGTTTTCACAAACGCAGAAATATGATTTTTTATATTTAAATTTTTCTGCAGGACCAAGCATTCCGATTGGTGAATTTGCAAGTAATGACATCAATAATCCCGGAGCAGGATTTGCAAAAGTCGGCTTGAAAGGAGAATTATCTTTAGGAATTAACCTCACACCTCAAATTGGATTAGTTGCTGAAGTTTTTTTAAATTCAAATGGAACTAAACCGGACAAAATGACGGAATATTTAAATTCTACTTTTCCGGGATACAGATGGAATATTGAATCAAAGAAATGGAACATATACGGATTATTTACCGGGTTATCCTTCAAGACACCTGTAAGGAAAGATATGTATGTATTTATACAGGCATTCGGAGGCTTTATAAATTCAACATCACCAAATTTTCTTTATACAGCAGACAGTGGAAACTTTTCGGGAACTTACAATATTGAAAGCGGAACAACCTCTGCAATGACATATAAACTAACAACCGGTTTAGAATACAAGTTAGATAAAAGATTTTCACTATGCGGAATGATAGAATATATTGGGTCGAAACCAAAATTCAAAGACATAAAAACGACTACAACTTTTACCAATAATACTACAGGAACAAATATATACAGTTCTGAATCGAGAACATCGTTTGACCAAACATTAAGCGTTTTTAATATTGGTTTAGGATTTAAATATTTCCTATATTAATTTGTAGTCTTTTGTTTTTTTGTAGTATACGCTTTTATAGTTTCGAGATTTTTTTTCTCCGTAACCGATAACAGTTTATCGACATTACTATTTTTTGGTGAATACCATTTCTGTTCACTAAAATAGGATTTCATTTCTTTATCTTTGAAAATATATCCATATCTTGCAAGGATTTCATTTTCCATTATATTTAAATCGAAATCAGACATACCTTTAAAATCTTCATTTGTCAATTCCCTCATAGATGTAAAAGGATATTTTCCGGGATATTTTCCTGTTTTATTATTCTCTTCGACTGCTTTGTCATATTCATCCTTTGCTTTATTCAATTCTTCTTCTTTTTGTTTGGAAATATTTTCTAAGTCCTTTTTTTCCTGTTCCAATTTTTTTTCTGTGTCTTTCAAATCCTGCCCGATTTTTTTCAATTGTTCGTCTTTTTTTGAGCAGGACATTAAGAGAAGGCATAACATAAATGAAATTAATACTCTCATAATATTTTTTTTGTTTTAAATTATATAAATGATATTTTTATTAAAAGGTAAATGATTATTCAAGTTTTTCTTTATTGCTTCCCGTCCAATTTAATAATCCCAGCTGAACAGATTTCCTCAAACTTGACCAGGCAAATTTCCTTGAAGAAGGATTATTTTCTCCTCCGATAATAATATATTGATTATTCTTTTCGAGTATATTTACCGTCAGCAAATATCTTTCCATTTTTGGTGATATTACAAGGTCATCCTGTAACTGGACAAATATTATATCATCTTCGGACGAAGCATAAATGCTAAAGTATTTCCAGTTTCTCGGGGAATCTTCTTTAGTATATTTGGAAGAACAACTGATAAATAAAATTGAAGATAGCACAGAAATAATAATATTAAGATAGATTTTATTTTTCATATGAAATATTTTTTTTATTACATTACAAATATTCGACTCCTCCGGAATCGTTTCTGATTTAACTATTTAGTTATTAATACTTAATTCATCCGGGATTTATGTATCTTCATAACGCTTTATAACCTCTCAAGTTTTTTAGAATATATCATTTCAAGAATAACAAAGATTAAAGCAAGTATTATAAAGTATTTCCAAAGCTCTGTTCCTTCTCTCGATTTAAGAATTTCAGTATTAATATCTGCTTGTTCCGAAATGTATTCCATGTTTTTTAATTTAAAGAATCAAAAAATGCCTTAACATCTTTCAAATCCGATTTTTGGAAATTACTTTCGAGTGAATCGCGGTTTAATGCAAAGAAATAATTTTTATTCAACGAATCCTTCAAAGAAAATATTCCCGGTTCTTTATAATTAATGCTATATGGTATGGAATACATTTCATTTTCCCCGATTTTAACAATATTATTTTTCCCGACTATATTATTTGTGCTTTTATATTCCCCCACTCCAAGATAAAAAATACTTTTATTAATAATTAAAGGGAATAAACTCTTCATCGGAAAATCCGACATTTCATCATCACCTGAAACCGGACAGAATATTAATCTGCCTTCACCTGATTTTGACTCAACAAGAAAAGTCTCAGAACCCGGAAGTTGTAAAAGACGAACACAATTATTATTTGGAATAATGTTATAAATAAAATTAATTTTTGGAGACTCTATATAATATTTATCACTTGTAATGCTTAATTCTTCATTTTTAAACGCTCCGTAAAAAATCGGGTGTTCAAAATCAATTTTTTCAAATTTCCTTTTTATATTCGTATCGGGATTTACTTTTGCAATATCATCGATGCGGAAAGCATTCAAACTGCTGAATAGCGTATTATAACTTTCGAATTTAATATCTCTGCCGGGAAAAATCATTACTCCCCCACCATTATTTATATAACCGGTCAGAATTTTCACTTCATCCCCGGAAAAATTGCTTTTCCCCGATATTATTAGCATATCGGAATTTATTACAACTTCACTTATATTTGAAAATTGATTGATATTATAGAGTTTTTGCTTTTCGGATGATTTATTCATTTTGTCTGCTGATTCGATTGCAAGTTTAATATATTTCAAATTATTTTCATTATCACCTATTAATCCAAT
>JBAZEQ010000258.1:0-3863 GCA_041653855.1 Ignavibacteria bacterium
CATCTTCCGCATTTCCCGAGTCCGCATTTCATACGGTTTTCAAGTGTTGTTATCATATCTTCATCCTTAAATCCAATTTTCGATAAAACAGGCATTGTATATTTAATCATAATAGGAGGACCGCAGATTATCGCAACCGTATCTTTACTTTTCGGTTTTACTTTTTCTACAATCGTCGGAACAAATCCTATTTCACCTTTCCAGTCAGGAGTCTCTCCACCTGGGTCAACCGTTACAACTGTCTTTATATCTTTTCTTTCCTGCCATTCTTTCAGAAGATTTTTATAAACCAAATCTGATACACTTCTTGCTCCGTATACTATTGTTATATCTTTGAATTCTTTTCTCAAGTCGAGTACATTATCTATTATGCATCGCACCGGGGCAAGTCCTATTCCGCCTGCAATAAAAACTACATTCTTACCTTTCATTTCATCGATTGGAAAATAATTTCCGTAAGGTCCGCGGAATCCGATTGTATCACCTACATTCAATCGTGTTAATGCCTGTGTAACTTTACCGTATTTTTTAAATGAACATTCGAGGTATTCAGGTCTTGTCGGAGATGAGGCAATGCAAAACGTGCATTCACCTTCACCGAAAACCGAATATTCTCCAAATTGTCCCGCCTTGAAGTTGAATGATTTTGCAATCTCAGGGTCTTTAAATGTTAATCTGAAAGTAGTTGTATCGGGAGTTTCCGCAATCACTTCCTTCACTTCCATTAAATAGGGCTTATATATATTTTCCATATTTTGATAATAAACTTTTTTATTTTTTAAGAGCCTTGCACACAGAAAGAGCGGAAAGAACCGGATTTCCACTGCTTCCTTTTTAATTATAAAGAGCTTTTATTATTTTTTATTTTTTTTCTTTCACGTTTCACGATTGACGATTTACGTTTTTCATTTAACATTTAACATCTAAAATTTAACATTTGGAGTATATTTCGCTTACGATTCCTTTTATGTCAACTGAGACCGGGCATCCTCTTGAACATCTTCCGCACCCCGTGCATAAAATCTCGTTGAACTTATCGGGATAATATTTAAACTTATGAGATATTCTCTGTCTATATCGTTTGCTCTGGTCGTTTCTCGGATTATGTCCCGATGCGTGCTTTGTGAACATATCGAACTGGCATCCATCCCAGTTTTTCATTCTTCTGCCTTCGTAGTAGTTGTAATCTTCATCTACTATATCGAAGCAATGACATACCGGGCAAACAAATGCACACTGGGCACATCCTAGACACATCTTGCCTATTGTATTCCAATATTCATTTTCAAAATTTCCTGTTATCCATTCTTTCACTTTTTCCGCATCGAAAACTTTCTCCGGTTGTTTTACACCTGCTTCAACTTCTTTTGATTTTTCAGGATTCCCGGGTGTCAAATAATTTTCATATGCTTTTAAAAAGTTTGTACCTTTTTCGGTTACTATTCTTACTGCAAAACTGTTTTCATCTAATGGTAATAAGAAAATGTCGGAACCATTCGTAGAAGTTGGGCTCAAATTAACCGAAGTGCAGAAACAAAATTCATCGGCGTATTCACACATCAAACCGATTAGGACAGTGTTCTTTGCTCTTACATTGAAAAACTCATCTTTGTAATCCCAGTTGAATATTTTGCTCAAAATATTTATAGACCTTATATCGCAGGGCTTTGCTCCGAATATAACGGTTGTCTTCTCTTCAACTTTTGGTTCTATTATCTCAACTTCGTTTTGATTTTTCTTGTAATATATAATCGGTTCGGATTTTGGAAATATGTATTCTTTAAACGAAGCTTTTGTATGTTTCGCTTTGCTGTTTAAACCAACTTCGTTTTCGCTTTTTATTTTTACATAACCCTTTTCACCCGGAGTGATAACATCAACGTTGTTCTTCAGTAAATCTGAACAAAGTTTCAGAAGGTTTTCTTTCGATATTATTTTCTCTTCCATAAAATTATTTTGATTTTCATTTACAATTTAACATCTGACATTTGCGTTCTTTGCATCCCGACTTGTCGGGATAACATTACTCGATAAAGTCTTCATTGTCTTTCAAGTCAAAGCTTCCTATTAGTGTCGGAGTGTTCACATCCATTCCCGATACGTAATTAAAATCATCTTTCGTAATCATTGCCATTTTTCTGTTTAACAGTGATAAAGGAATATCCATCGGACAAACTCTTTCGCATTCATTACAGCCGATACATCTTCCGCTTAAATGGAATGCTCTAATCAGATTCCATGAAAAATTTCCGCGTTTTGTCGCACTGCTTTCAATCCATCTTGGAATTGATTTATCAACTATGCATTGCTCACAATAACAGAGCGGGCAAGCCTGTCGACACGCATAACACTTGATGCATTTATCAAATTCTTCTTCGAAGAAATCCCATCTTTCTTCCGGTTTCATAGCTTCAACCTGCCTGATGACTTTCAGCTTTTTATCTTCACCTTGTGGAATGTCTTCAATCGTTCCGATTGTTATATCGAAAAGTTTAGGTGTTCTTACTTCGCAACTTAAACATTTCCCTGCAATCGTTTCTGCACTGAATTCAATATCATAATCCTGTGCGACACCGCTGCAATTCACTCCGATAATATACACATCTTCTCTTTTAATCTGGCTTTCCTGTATCAAAGCGACTATTGATTTTACATCGCACCCTTTTGCGATGATTCCGATTTTTCCGAGTTTGGTTACTTCTTTACGAGTTAAATATACCGCAAGATTATTCAGTATATATTTATTGATAACAAAATTTTCGACTTCCTCAGGCTTTTGTGCAATGAAAGGTTTTGTTCTTTTGTCATTGCCGTATCTTATATAGCCTATGACAGCATCCACTTTACCTGAAGTGAGAAGTTCCTTTGCAATTTTTTTTACATCATCCATTGATTACGAACTCCTTATTAATTTTTTCGTATTTTTTGAATGGTCCCTGTGCTTTTACTTTATTTGTAAACGCATTTACAACATCCACAAATTTTTTACCTTCCGATGCAGAAACCCAGGAGAAGTGTAAGCGGTTTTCATCTATTCCCAAATAATCGAGAAGTTTATGAAACATTATCCATCTTCTTCTTGCGTGGAAGTTTCCTGCGTTATAGTGGCAGTCTCCCGGATGACACCCTGATACGAGAACTCCATCAGCACCTTTTTCGAATGCTTTAATAATAAAGACAGGGTCTATTCTTCCCGTGCAGGGAAGCTTTATCATCCTGACGTTAGGTTGATATTTCAACCTCGACGTTCCTGCCAAATCCGCTCCTGTATATGTACACCAGTTGCAGACGAAAGCAATAATTTTTGGGTCTTGATTTTTATTTTCCATAATACATTTTAAATTCTAAATCCTAAATCCAAAATTCTAAACTCTAAACAACTTATAAATACTAAAATCTAAAAAAATATTTTTGAAATTTATTATTTCTAATTTAGTATTTGTTTAGAATTTAGAAATTAGAATTTCATATTTTTTTTGTTTTTACATTAAAGCACTGATTTCAGCAAATATCTGTTCATCTGTATATCCGATTAATTCAACCGACTTAGACGGACAGGTCGCATTGCACGTTCCGCATCCCTGGCAAAGTCCTGAATTTACATAAGCTATTTCTTTAATTACATTACCTTGCTTATCTTTTATTTGCTTTATTTCGATTGCATTATATGGACATACTTTCTTGCAGTAGAAGCATCCCGCACAAAGATTTTCATTTACTAAAGCTATAGTCGGTTCTCTCTCGAGCATATCAGAACCAAATAGTACCATAGCTTTTGCTGCTGCCGCTGATGCCATTGCAACCGAATCAGGAATATCTCTCGGAGAGTGGCACGCACCCGCTAAGAAAATCCCTCCGCTGCT
>JBAZEQ010000259.1:0-3838 GCA_041653855.1 Ignavibacteria bacterium
GTACTTGCTGAGCTTGTAAATATCGGTACTCTCTTTGCATTCGTGGTTGTTTGTACGGCAGTATTAATAATGAGAAGAAAGCATCCTGAAGCAGAAAGACCTTATAAAGCACCTTTCTTCCCGGTTGTCCCGATTTTAGGAATTTTATCCTGTCTTGTATTAATGTTTTCTCTTGCTCTGGAAAATTGGATTAGACTTTTTGTCTGGCTTGCAATTGGAATGATTATTTATTTATTCTATGGAAGAAAACATAGTGTAATGCATAAAATGATTGAAAGCGGTAAAGTTAAATAATAATATTTCTTAAATATACAAAGAAGTTCTCAGGTTTTCCTGAGAACTTCTTTGTTTATCCCGTTAATTTTTTTTCAGACTTAACACATCCAAATAATCTTTCAACGATTTCTTTACTTCGTTTGCAACTAACAATCTGAAGTGAGAAATGTTATTTTCTGTTTGAGATATTTCGAGTGCCTTATAATATTCGATTCTATTATTTAAATCACCTTTAATATTTGCAATCGAATAACTATTCTGCAAAAGAATCAGATTCATCACGAGCCTTGCCGTTCTTCCGTTCCCATCAACAAAAGGATGTATATCCACTAACCTCTGATGCATATCTGCGGCAAGAATGACAGGATGAAGTTTTTTAATATTTAATTCATAATAATCAAAATATTTTTTCATCATTTCGGGAAGTTTAAAAAATTCGGGTGGAATGTGCTTACTACCCGATATTCTCACTTCAATTTCCCTGTATTTTCCTGCATTCTTATCATCAATTCCTCTTAAGATTAACAAATGAATATTTTTAAGAATCCACTCATTGAAAAATTCCTTTTTACCGATTATCTCCTTAATATATCCAATCGCTTCATAATGATTAATAGCTTCAAGATGTTCTCTCAGGGATTTACCCCCAATTGTCATCCCTTTTTCAACTACGAGTGCTGTTTCCTGTAAAGTAAGTGTATTACCTTCTATTTTATTGCTGTCGAAAGTGTAATTAATTTCATAATACTCTTCTAATTTTTTAATTTGAGTTTTATCAAAAGGTCTGAGCTTGTTAACATTCTTTTTTATAGCATCAATTTCATTTAATATTTTCGTTAAATCCGTAGATATGGTTACTTCACGAGGTAAATAAATATTTTTAAGCTTTTCTTCCGCTACTTTCAGTACTTCGTTTGCATTGCCTTCCTTATATAATTCATTTACAATCCTGTCACTGAAAAAAGAAATTAGTAATTCATTAGTATTAAATTTATAAATCCTTGCAAGTTTCATTAATATCTCTTTGGTTAAATTCCTTTCCCCTCTTTCCATTTTACTTAATATTGCTACATCGATATCGAGTAAAGAAGAAACATTTCTTAATGTTAATCCTTTTTTAATTCTTGCTTCCCTAATTATCTGATATGTGAATTTAGTTGACAATATATTCTTTGACGATTATTTTCTTGACATAATATGTCAATTTATTTTCAAATAGTCAAGTCATATTAAAAATCTTCTTTGGAACAGAATTTGCTATTTTTGAGTATATAAAAATAGACACTTAATTTTTTTATATATTAATACGTTAAAATTGTATATTTTTATAAATAACATTTCGAAACATCAAAAACTTTTTTTCATATGAGAACAAAAATCTTTGTCCCGGTTTTACTTTTAATTATTTTTTCCTTCCTATCTGTTCAGAGCTCATTTCCAAAAGATAAAAAAACAAATAAATCAACTTTTTTTTATAATGATTATGATAAAGACTGGAAAACGGTTGATTCATTAGTAAATTATGGATTGCCAAAATCGGCACAGGAGATAGTCGAAAAGATTTATGATAGAGCTAAAAACGAAAATAATGCACCTAATTTCGTTAAAGCAATTATATATAAAGCTAAATTGCAAATAAATACACGAGAAGATTCATATGAACTGAACATTAAGGAAATGACTGAAGAAATGAATAATTCTACTTTCCCAGTTAAACCAGTATTACAATCGATGCTTGCTGAAATGTACTGGTCATATTATCAAACCAACCGTTACAAGATTCTCGGAAGAACTCAGACCGTAAATTTTGTGCAGGACGATATTAAAACGTGGGATTTAAGTAAATTTACGGAACAGGTAATTTACTTTTATAAAGAATCTCTGAAAGATGTTTCGAATTTGCAAAGTACAAAAATTGATATATATGATGAAATATTAAATGATTATAAAAATTATCAAACACCTCCGAATGGAAGAGCTTTCAGACCAACGTTGTATGACTTTCTGGTTCACAGAGCTATTTCTTTCTTTATGAATAAAGAATCGGATTTAACAAGACCTGCGGAACAGTTTACTTTAAACGACCCTAAATACTTTTCGAATGCAGATGACTTTGTAAATATTGAAATTAAAACCACAGATGACCGGGCATTTGATTTTTATGCAATTACCCTATTACAGGATGCTATTAAATTCCATTTAAAGGATAATTCCCCGGAATCTTTAGTTGATGTCGACCTGAAAAGACTTAATTTTGTTCTTATCAATTCCGGGAACGAAAACAAAATGAATTTATATTTAAAATCGCTTGAAGAAATCGAACAAAAATATTCAACTCATCCCACTTCCACTATGGCAAGTTACTACAAAGCAAATTATATTTTTGGAAGAAGTAGTAAATACGACCCAAATAAATCCGATGAATTCAAATGGGATGCAAAGACAGCTTATGACATTTGTGAAAATGCAATTAACAAATTTCCTGATTCGGATGGAGCATTAAACTGCAAAAGTCTGCATTCAAACATTGCAACTAAAAATATCGGTCTCGAGATGGAAAATATTAACCTGCCGAATAAAGCATTTAAATGCCTTGTATCATTTAAGAACGTTAACACACTATTTTTCAGGGTAATAAAAACTTCACAAAACGATATTCAAAAAATACTTTCAGGAATAGACAATACGTATGGATATTCCAATGATAAACTAAATGAAGCACTTATAGAATTTTATTCAGGTGAAACACCGGTCGAAAAGTTTTCGATAAATCTACCAAATGATAACGATTACCAGGGACATAAAACGGAAGTAAAAATTTCACCTCTTGATTTTGGTGAATATATAATACTTGCAGGAACAAATGAAAATCTGAGCTATGAAAAAAATGCAGTATCTTATTGCTTTACAACAATCTCAAATATCAGTTATATCAGCAGAAATACTCCCGAAGGCTCGATGGAATTCTACGTTTTAAACAGGGAATCCGGCGAACCAATGGGAAACATAGAAGCAACGATGTTTTATCAAAAATATGATCCTGATACATATAAATATATTTATAAAAAGAATAAAACATATACAACTAATAGCGAAGGATATTTTTCTATAAAAGCACCTAAGGAATATATGTCCTATTATCTAGAATTCGAAAAGGATAATGATTTTCTGAACTCTGCATTAAATGGAAGAGATTTTCTTAATACATATTACTTAAACGGATTATTTTATCAAAACAGTTATGAGCCGTATGAAATAAAACCTTATAATCATATTTATTTCTTTACAGACAGGGCAATATACAGACCCGGGCAGACAATTTATTTTAAAGGTATTGTACTCGAAACACTTGGAAAAGAAAACAGTATAAAACCCAACTTTGATGTAAAAGTAATTTTTAAAGATGTAAACTACAAAGATATTTCGAGTTTAAGTTTAACAAGTAATGAATACGGAACAGTTAACGGCTCGTTTATTGCTCCAACCGGAGTCTTGAACGGTAGAATGAATATTCTTGTTGAAGGACTCGGCTCGATAAACGTGCAGGTTGAAGATTATAAAC
>JBAZEQ010000260.1:0-3813 GCA_041653855.1 Ignavibacteria bacterium
CCGTTGTTGGTGTTTAAGTCTGCGGTAGCAGACGACACCAACAACCAAAAATTTCTGCGATAATCATATAAATCTGCGAAATCTGCGTCAAAATCTCTTCGCTCTTACTCTACGCACTCTAAAAACTCTATACACTCTAAAGACTCTATTGCTTTTTCAGCGTCTTAATCTCTTCGCTCTTACTCCACACACTATAAAAACTCTATACACTCTACAGACTCTATTGCTTTTTCAGCGTCTAAATCTCTTCGCTCTTACTCTGCACACTCTAAAAACTCTATACACTCTACAGACTCTATTGCTTTTTCAGCGTCTAAATCTCTTCGCTCTTACTCCACACACTCTAAATACTCTATACACTCTATAAACTATTTTGTTCCCCTTGACATTAAAATCCAAATACCATATATTAATATGGTAATATTGAATGCTTTTTATGAAATCCCGTTTACGGGACTGTTCTTTTACATTGGCGTACTGTTCTCTGAAAATTTCGTAAAAGGTGGTACAAAAGTACAACACTTTTTTTTCTTCAATAAATTATGATTTCTCATTTTGCGATTTATTATAAAAAAAGGTTCACCAAAAGTTCACCAAAAGTTCACCATTTTTTTTTCATAGATAAAATGAGGTTTCTCATTTTGCGAAAAGGTACTACAAAAGTACTACAAAAGTACTACAAAAAAATCACTGTATTAATCTGTGCATCTGTGGCTAAGGCTATTTTCTCTTTGTTTATTATAGTTATTACGGTTTCCCCAAATCCCTGAATTCGCAATCTTCAACGTCGAAACCGAAAATCTCTTCACCTTTATTTATCATTTCGAAATACAAATCAAAAATATCGAGATATTCGATTTTTTTAATATCACTCGTTACCAAGCTCCTGCTTGGTAACGCAAAAATTTTATTTGAAATAACGTGTATTCCGTTAAATGCGAAAAGATTTTCTTTTTGTGAGTTCTCGTTCTGGCGGCGGAGCAGTTTCATATTACTATCGAAGTCAAGGTATCGCTTGGTTTTTCTTTTCTGAACTGCAATCGAAGCGAGGGGAGTTTTGGATTTATGGAAGATTATTAATTTGGAAAAATCAAAATCTGTAAACACATCTACGTTTATTACAAGAAAAAATTCTTCTCCTTCAAAATACTTTTTTGCATTCAAAACTCCTCCACCCGTACCGAGAATTATTTCTTCTTCTATTACGCTGATTTTTATTCCAAATGAATTTATTTTGAAGTAGTCAATGATTTTATCTGCGAAGTGATGAGCATTAATCACGATTTCAGAGAACCCAAATTCTTTTAATTTTTTGATTTGATAATTTATCATTGGCTCATTCCCAAAAGGAACAAGTGCTTTGGGTATATTATCCGTTAAAGGTTTCAGGCGTGTTCCGAAACCTGCCGCAAGTATCATTGCTTTCATAGTGGTAAATTTACAAAATAATTGTGGAATATGTAATCCACTATAAAATTTATTAGTGATATTAATTGTTTCGTTTTAAAAAAGGTTTAAATAGATTAATTTGATGATAGAAAAAATTATTATATGTTAAAAACACAAAATTCAGATGTAATTGATATCGAAGTAAATTACGAAGAGGAAATACTCAGACTTAAAAAAGAACTGAATGCGGTAATTCTGGCGCACTTTTATCAGGAGTCGGAAATACAGGATATTGCGGATTTCATTGGCGACAGCCTCCAGCTTGCTCAGGCGGCTCAGAAGACCGAGGCTGATGTAATAGTATTTGCAGGTGTGCATTTTATGGCGGAGACTGCAAAAATATTGAATCCCGATAAACTCGTTTTACTGCCCGATATGAAAGCCGGTTGCTCGCTTGCAGAGGGCTGTCCCGCACCGCTTTTACAGAAATTCAAAGATAAAAATCCCGACCATATTCTTATTAGTTATGTAAATTGTTCTGCTGAAGTAAAAGCGATTTCCGATATAATCTGCACTTCATCTAACGCAGAAAAAATTGTAAAGCAATTACCCGAAAACCAAAAAATAATATTTGCACCGGATAAAAATCTCGGAAAATACATTATTAAAAAAACGGGAAGAGATATGAAACTCTGGCAGGGTTCGTGCATAGTTCACGAAACTTTCAGCGATAAAAAAATTATTAAATTAAAAACCGAACACCCGAAGGCAAAGATTATAGCTCACCCCGAATGTGAAGAAACGGTTTTGAATTATTCCGATTTCATCGGCTCGACAAGTGCATTATTAAAATATGTTCAGGAAGATTCAGCAAATGAATTTATTGTTGCTACAGAACCGGGAATTTTAACCCGGATGATTAAAGTATGTCCCGATAAAATTTTTATAGCCGCACCACCGGAAGCATCCTGCTCCTGCAACGAATGCCCTTATATGAAATTAAATACGATGGAAAAATTATATCTTTGTATGAGAGATAAAAAACCTGAAATTACGATGGATGAGGATTTGAGGGTTAAAGCTCTGAAGCCGATATTAAGAATGCTCGAAATGAGTTAATAATCCGTTCCGTTTAATAAGCCGGATTCTGTATTCCCGATAAATCGGGAGTAGCAATCATTTATCTTATCCTGCAATTACTCACAGGCTTTTTGCGACCTACCCCGGGAGTATAAAAAGCAAGCAGAACTTAAACTCCCTATACTTGGTCTTACTCCGGATGAGGTTTGTCAATCTCAAAAATTGCTTTTTGAATGGTAGGCTCTTACCCTGCCGTTTCACCTTTACCCATTAAAGGGCAGATTACTTTTCTGTAACACTTTCTGCTATTTAACGTTGCCGGAAAATAGCCCGGGAATTTCTCCCGGCATCCCTGCTTTTACGGAGTCCGGACTTTCCTCACTATCCGCCTGATGCGGATTTGCGCGATTGCCTAAAACGGAACGGATATTAAAAAGAACTAATTAATCATTTGAAACAATAGACTCATCTATTAAAATCCTGCCACAGGACTGACAAGTGAAAATTTCTTCTGCCATTTTTATTTCAATTTCCCTTTGAGGAGGAACGGAGTTATAACAACCACTGCAATTTCCTTTTCTTATAACTGCGGTTGCTTCACCTTTTAATGAACTGTTTATTCTTTCATATAAATTTATTATATCAGAATTAATTTTTTCTATAATGTTATTTCTTTTCTCTGTTAATTCTTTTTCTTCATCTTCGAATTCAGTATTCAGTTCGTTTAAAAGTTCTTTGTTTTCCTCGAGATCTTTTTTGTACTCTTCGTTCTTAATAGTTCTTTCTTCAATTTCCTTTTTAACTGATGAATTTTGTGAATTTATTTGCTTGATTCTGGCTTCATTTTTTTCGATTAATTCGATGTAAACATCTATCGATTTTATTATGTCGTCATATTCTTTATTACTTTTTGCATTATATTTTAATTCATCATATTTACTCATCTTTTCCTCAAAGGCTTTGTTATCATTTGTTAACTGTTGCTTTTCTTTTTCAAGATGGTCAATTTTTGATGAGTCTTCCTGAATAATTTTTTCTATGGTATTTATATTTTCCGTCAATACCTTGATTTTTACAGGTAAATCGCCTTTCTCTTCGTCGATTTCGGCTAATTCTTTATCTATCTTTGTAAGTTCATTAAGAAGTATTAATTTCTCATTAAGATTGGGTTTTTGTATTCCCTCCTTGTACTCGAAGAATTCAAGTATTCTCGATTCAGATTCGTTTTCTTCGTTGTGTTCCGATTCATTGTTCGTTTCTAAGGAGGTTTTTTCTAAATTTGTCTCTTCCATTATATATATTTGAATTTTATTTTATTTTTTTCAGAAAATACAATAAGTTTAC